>NZ_DKLM01000097.1:9281-11693 GCF_002455975.1 Clostridium sp. UBA6640 | reverse complement strand
CTATACTTATCATCATCAATATTAAATTTCTCTAAGATTTTTTTATCTACTAAAACTTCTAAAGTTCTGTAAACAGTAGATAAATCTACAATTATGTTATCTTTATTAAGTCTATCCCATATTTCGCTAGCAGTTAACGCCTCATCACTTTTGCTTAAAATGGTTAAAATACTTGTACGTGCTCTTGTAATTTTTAATTGTTTTTCTTTAAGATATTGATTAACTTCCAATGATATCACCCTAATATATTTTAGACATCTTTTAAAATAATTTTAATTAACACAAAAATATATCTATCACATTCCCTTATTAAGATGTCTTATTACTTATTAGTATACAATAGTAAATTATTTTCCTCAATATTAAATAAATATTATCTCTAATTAACAAAGTCATATTATTTTTTTATATAATTTTCTGCGTAAAATTATTATACAAAAAGGCTATGATAATACTCATAGCCTTCTCAAAAAGTTAAGATAAAAATCTAATTTTTAAATTCAGCAAAGATAAAGATATAGCTTTATCTATTTTATCTCTTTTAATACCTCTAATAGGAAATTATACATTCTTTCTGTTGAAGAAATACTAAGATGCTCATCTGGAGTATGCACATCATACATATTAGGTCCAAAGGATATTTGATCTATTTTACCATCAAATTTATCACTTAGTAATCCACATTCAAGGCCTGCATGTATTGCAGATATTTTTGCTTCTTTTCCAAACATATTCTTATAAACTTCATCAAATATATCTCTTATTTCTGATATTGGATTATATTGCCACTCTGGATAATCTGATTGGAACTCAATTGATGCTCCTAAAATATCTGTTAAGACAATCATCTCATCACATATTGCTTTTTTTAGAGATTTAACAGAACTTCTTACAGCACTTTCCAATGTTACTTCATTATTTTCTGTAGTAACAACTCCTAAATTTGTTGAGCTTTGTACTAAATCCTTTATAGACATACTCATCGTTTGAATTCCATTAGGTAATAAGAATAACATTCTTAGAACTTTAGATGTAGATTCGTCATCAAAGGTTTTCTCTACTTTTTTGCTATGTTGTTCAAAAATCAATTCTAAATCATCATCTATACCTTGAAATTCATTTTTTAATACTTTGTTCCACTCTTTGATTTTTTCTTCAACTTTAATGCTATCTTCTGAATTGACAAATATTACTGCATCTGCTTCTCTAGGTATAGCATTCATCTTAGAGCCACCATCAATAGAAAATAATTTAAAATCTACTACAGAGTTTAAATCCATTAAAAAACGTCCCATTAACTTATTAGAGTTTCCTCTTTCTTTGTTAATTTCCATTCCTGAGTGTCCACCCTTTAAACCTCTTATAGATATATTTAAACCTACATATCCTTCTTCTACATCCTCATAAGTCACTGGTACGCTAATACTTACTCTAACTCCTCCAGAGCAGCTTACAAGAAAAGTTCCTTCTTCCTCTGAATCTATATTTATTAATATTCTTCCTTTTAAATGGGCTGGGTCTAAATTCATTGCTCCACCCATACCAGTTTCTTCCTCTGTAGTTACTAATAACTCTATTGGTGGATGCGGTATATTTTTTGAAGCCAATATTGAAAGACCAAATGCAACTGCAATGCCGTTATCTGCCCCTAAAGTGGTGCCATCTGCTCTTAAATTGTCTCCATCTACTATAAAAGATATAGGATCCTTTTCAAAATTATGAATTTTAGATATATTTTTCTCACAAACCATATCCATATGGCCTTGAAGTATTATTGTTTTAGCGTTCTCATAACCTTTAGTGCCTGGTTTCTTAATTATTATATTTAATGCCTCATCTTGAATAACTTCTAAGTTTCTCTCTTTTGCAAAATTCACTAGCCAATCACTTATAGCTTTCTCATTTCCTGAACCTCTAGGTATTTCATTCATTGCTTTAAAATATTTAAAAGCTTCATATGAATTAAGGTCTTTTAATTTGTTAATCATCACATTCATCCTTTCTTAGAAAAACATCATTTTTGGGCAAATAAATAATTACATTATGATAAAATGTAATTTAGAGAAAATATTTATAGTTATAAAATTATTAATATAAATTTTCTCCTTAAAATTTGATTCTATAAAAGTTAATCAAATTATATTACTAATTCTTTTATACTATAACGCTAGATCTTAACACTTCTTATACTTTAATATACTATAAATAATACTTTAAAGTATATATTTAATTTTACCAACAAATTAGCTTTTATTAGGATAATTACTACATTATTATACAATTTAAATAGTTTATTTTAATTGTACAATAATATAGTAACTAGTAACAATAATTTATTAAAATAAAATTTTTCTATATTAAAGCCGAATATAAGTATAGGGACTCAATGCGAAAATTTAAAGTATACTCTGG
>NZ_DKLM01000097.1:0-9215 GCF_002455975.1 Clostridium sp. UBA6640 | reverse complement strand
TAAATTTTTATTAAGGAACCCTATATTACAATAATCTACGTAAGCATTAAGTATTAAGATATTCTTTTTTATGTAAAATAGATTATATTAATCTATAAATTACAATATTTCTATAATAACATAAATACTTAATTAAGTACTATAATCTATTTTAATAAAAAGAAAAATATATGTTATTTTTCTTCTCTTTCACGTATTTAATACTTTCTTAAAATTTTTAAGACAGTATTAAATAAAATAGCTCACACAATTATGTCACTTTTCTTAATTTAAAAATAAGTTTTTGACGGATTTTTGACGCTTCAAAATGGAATCTTGATTATTCGAGGGTTACTATAAAAACATCATCTTCAGCCCAAATAAAATTAATATTATTCCACCTATATAATCTGCATACTTACTGATTACTTCTATTTTACTCAAATGCTTAGAAATTATAAACGCTATTGTACACATAACTAATGTTACTAATCCTATTATTAATGTATACGTAAGCAGTTTGGTAACATCTGTTCCATATAAGGTTGCAAATCCTACAACCATTGCATCTATACTTACAGATATACCCAACAAAAAATACATTTTAATATTTAATAATGGACTATGTCCTTCATTTTCCATTCCTTCTTTTATCATCATTACTCCTACTACAGATATTATCATTCCTCCTATAATAGAAGGTACTGATGCTATATTTTCTGAAAAAAGCTTTCCAGAAAATCCACCTAAAAAGGATAGCAAGAATTGAAAGAATCCGAAGGAAATGGAAAAAAACACCTTGTTTCTTATTGTAGCTTTTTCATTTAACCCTATACATAATGCCACTCCAGAAGCATCTAAAGATACTGCCATTGCAACCCACATAACTTGACCAATATTCATGTTAGCCTCCAAATAATATTAATAAAAGCTTGTATACTTATATATATATTTACTACAATACTAATATTATGATTTATTGTTATGTAATTGTAAATAATTCAATAAAAGTATATAATTTTCTTATGGCTTTACAAAAATGAGGTGATAACTTGATTTCAATTTATAAAAGTAATTTAGAAGGCGAAGTTGAAAATATTGATTCAATTGAAAATGGTAGTTGGATTAATATGGTTTCCCCTTCTGAGGAAGAATCATTATTAGTATCACAGAAACTTAACATTCCCTTAGATTTTATAAAATCAGCCTTAGATGAAGAAGAGCGTTCTCGTATTGAAATAGAGGAGAGCTGCACCTTAGTAATTGTAGATATACCATTTACAGATATAGATGATAATTCACTAACCTATGATACATACCCATTAGCCATAATTCACACTGAAAATAATATAATTACTGTTTGTCTTAAAAATAGTAAAATTATTTCTGATTTTATTAAAGGTAAAATTTCTTCTTTTTATTCTTTTAAACGTTCTAGATTTATGCTTCAAATATTATTTAGAGTGGCAAGTTATTTTTTACTATACTTAAGACAAATAAATAAAAAAAGTATATTAGTTGAAAAAAGCCTCTATAAATCTATGAGAAATAGAGAATTAATTCAATTATTAGCACTTCAAAAATCTTTAGTGTATTTTTCAACCTCGCTAAAATCTAATGAGATTACATTGGAAAAATTAATGAAACTAGAAATGGTTCAAAAGTATGAGGAAGATAAAGATGTGTTAGAAGATGTAATCATAGAAACTAGACAGGCAATTGAAATGTGTAATATATATAGTGATGTTTTAAGTGGTACTATGGATGCTTTTGCATCTATAATTTCTAACAATCAAAATATGGTTATGAAGTATTTAACCTCAGTTACCATAGTATTGTCCATTCCTACACTAATTTCTGGAATGCTTGGAATGAATGTAGGCGGTGTGCCTTTTGGAGAAAATGGTAGTGGTTTCTTAATTGTAGGAGCAATCATTGCCGCTATTACAATAGTAGTAGCTATAATATTAAATAAAAAAGATATGTTTTAAAGCTGTGCCATTTAGGTGTAGCTTTTTTTATTTTATATTTCCAATATAATATCATATTAAATAAACATTAAATCATTCAATGTTTATCTCTTCTTTTTTTAAAAATAGACAATATTATTAATATTAATGATATCAATAATGATATAAAAGTATACTCATTATTACTTAAAATCATACCTATCGACATAACTATTGAAAATATAATTGCTATTTTTAGAAAAAAATCTATCAAATCAATCATCATAATCTCCATTTTATAAAGTCTATATCTAAACTATAATCATATTATAAACCATTTGCTTGTTAATAATAACATAATTATACCATGACCTTTAATTATAAGTATTATGTACTATACAATACTTCCCAGATAGGTTTTATAATATTAATTCTCTACTATTATAATGTGTTAATCATTAAATTTAATTCTTCATATAAAAGTATTTAGCTAAATTTTTGATAAGCTTTTAATAAAAAATAATAAAAATTAGAGAATCTTATAAAATATAAAATTAATATTATATTTTTTAGAAATAATATCACCAAATTCCAATTTACCCATATACTAATTTTAGAAATACTAAATAAAGAGGTTGAATATGTATTATCACAGGAATATGAATACCAGAATTGATATGGATAATATGAATAATATAAATGATGCGAATAACATGGATAACATAACTAATATTAGCAATATGAATGACATAAGCAACATGGATACTGCGACTAATATACCCAATATGAAAAACATTAGCAGTATGGGTAGCATGGGTAGTATGATTACCTATGTTAGATTACTTCATGCATCACCTAATGCGCATACTGTAGATGTATATATAAATGATAAGCTTTTAGTAAGAAATTTTAACTACAGAGAATTTACTGATTATTTTAAATTAATGCCTGGAACATATAATATAAAAGTTTATAAATCTACTAATGGTAAAAATTTATTATACAATAAGAATTTAACTATTCCTGGAAATACCATTTTTACTATAGCGGCTATTGGAACTCTTCCTGAAAGTTTTGAATTATTTCCTATAGAAGAAAAATATGCTGGAGTAAATACTAGAAACAAANNGATCTAACTATTCCTGTAGGAAAGGTATTATTTGGAAATATAATGTATAAAGATATAACAGATTATATTGAACTGACACCTACAATATACACCTTTGAAATAACATATCCAAATACTAATACAAATATATTATATATACCTAATATAAGGCTTCGTGGTGGTAGATTCTATACTATTTATGCTATAGGACTTGTAGGAGAGGAACCTGCACCACAAGTATTAATACCGCTAGATGGTCTTACATATTTAAAACATTAATTTAAATATGTAATTTATTTAAATGAATTTTGCAAGTATCTTTCAAGCTGTAAATTGCAGTTTGAATGTTTCCCCCATAAAACTTATTTATAATTAGATGGGCTAGCAAAAATTGCTAGCCATTTTTTATTATTTAGCTAATGTTCTCCTAAGATTAATTTTGAATAAAAGAAATAAGTTTTATAGTTATTAATGCCGTGCATATTGAAGCTTATATAAGTTGCTATATAAGCCTCCTTTTACAAGAAGCTCTTCGTGATTTCCAACTTCTCTGATTTTTCCCTTATGAAGTACTATAATCTTATCTGCATTTTTAATTGTTGAAAGTCTATGAGCAACAATTATGGTTGTTCTTCCTTCTGTCAATTTTCCTAATGCATCTTGAATCAGACTCTCTGTTTCTGTATCTATATTTGCAGTTGCCTCATCCAGAACTAATATAGGTGGATCAAAAGCTAATGCTCTAGCAAAAGCAACCAGTTGACGTTCTCCCTGGGAAAAAGTAGAACCTCTTTCATTTACAGGAGCATCATATTTTTCTGGAAGTTTTTCTATAAATATATTAGCATTAACATATTTACATGCTCTTATAACTTCTTCATCACTAATATTATCATTATTCAATCTAACATTACTCTTAATGTCACCAGCAAATAAGAATACATCCTGTAATACTGTTGCTAAATTTCTTCTCAACTCTTCTTTTCTCATAGTTTTTATATTTACACCATCAATTAATATTTCACCTTTTTGAATATCATATAATCGACTTATTAAGCTTATTATTGATGTTTTTCCTGCCCCAGTAGCACCTACAAAGGCAATAGTTTCTCCTATATTTATTTTAAAACTTACATCTCTAAGCACCCAATCTTCATTATTATAGGCGAACCAAACGTTCTTAAATTCTATTTCCCCTTTAAATCTCTGTATTTCTACTGGATTTTCAGGATTTTTAATTGTGGTATCAGTATCTAAAAGCATAAATATTCTTTCAGATGATGCCATAGCAGACTGCATAATATCAAATTTCTCAGAAAGGTCAAAAATTGGTTGAAAAAATTGTTGAATATAGCTGACAAAAGCATATAGTACTCCTATATGAATGTCAGTATTAAGCACTGCTTTTCCTCCTGCCCAAATTAATATAGCTAATGCTATTTGATATATAAAATCCATAACTGGTCTGAATATAGCAAATACTTTAATCTGTTCCATTGCAGCTTCAGAATAAGAAGTATTTATATTATCGAATTCCTTATACTTTTTATCTTCTTTACTATAAATCTGAACTATTTTCATCCCATTTATATTTTCAGCTAACGATGAGTTTATTCTTGAAAGTCTAGATCTAACCTTTCTATAGGCCTCTCTATCATATTTTTTAAATATATATGATACTAATATAATTAATGGCAATGTAACTATTGTTATTAATGCTAACTTTACATCTAATAAAAACATAGCAATTATTATTCCTGTAATTAGGAAAAAATCTTTAAATAAATATACTAATACTGAAGTATACATTTCATTTAAAGTTTCTACATCATTAGTAACCCTTGTAACTAATCTCCCTACAGGATTTTTATCAAAAAATGATAGTGATAGTCCTTCTACATGCCTAAACACGGTATCCCTTATATTATATACAATTTTTTGACCTGTATATTGCAATATGAAGATTTGAATATAATTTAATATAAATATTAATATTGAAATAACTAATATATATATCGCCTTTCTACCTACGGATGAAAGATTACCACTTCGTAAAATTTTAACTTCTTCCTTAGAAATCTTATAGGCTGAATAAATATTTTCTCCTTGTATTAATCTTTCTCCATCTATAGTATATGGACCATTTTCCTTTACCTCTCCATCTATTACATAGACTTTTTTATCATTGTATACTAAGGAAGCTCTTCTACCTTCTAGTGAATCACTATTAATTACATAAAAGCCATCTTTTAATTTTATACTATTATTTACTGCTTTTTCTGTAATTATATAAGATGATTTACTTGGATTTATATCATTATCTATAGTACTTTTAATAATATATGGTCTTAGTAGATCTAAGCAAGTTGCTATAAACATTATTACTATAACACCTAATATATGAAGTTTATATGGCTTTGCAAATTTAAGGAGTCTTCTCATGAGCTTTGAGTCATACTGTTTCATCAAGCTTTCTTCTTCTAAATTAAAATTTTCCATGCTTATACCTCCTCCGCCATAATTGCTTGTTCAATTTGTTGCTTTTCATAAATATCCTTATAAATGCCTTCTTGATTTTTAAGTTCATCATGCTTGCCTCTTTGCACAATTTCACCTTCATCTAATACAACAATTTGATCTGCTTCTTTAACCGCTGAAATTCTATGAGAAATTATTATAGATGTTTTATTTTTCATTATCTCATTAAGATTCTCTAATATTTTTACCTCAGTTTTAGCATCAACTGCTGACAGGCAATCATCTAATATTAAAAGTTCAGGATTTTTAATTAGTGCCCTAGAAATAGAAATACGTTGTTTTTGTCCTCCTGATAAAGTTACACCTCTTTCCCCTACCATTGTTTTAAACTCTTCTGGAAAATCTATAATATTCTCATATATATCTGCATTCTTAGTAGCTTCATAAACCTGATCCATATCTAACTCATCAAATGCCAAATTCACATTTTCTGCAATAGTGGTAGAAAATAAAAATGGATCTTGAGATACAAAACCTATATTATGCCTTAAAGTATTTAATGGAATTCTATTTATATCTTCACCTGCGATAAATATTTTTCCATTAGGTATATTATAAAGTCTCAGCAAAAGATGAACCAATGTACTTTTGCTACTTCCCGTACGTCCTACAATTCCTAGTGTCTCTCCTTCTTTTATGTTAACACTTATATTCTTAAGTGCAGCCTGGGTAGCTTTAGGGTAAATAAAGGTCAAGTCTTTAATTACTATATCCCCTTTAATTGACTCAACCTCATGAACATATTTATCAATAATTTCAGGTTTTTGATTTAATATTTCCTCAACTCTTTCTAAGGATGCAAAACCTCTTTGAAGTACATTAATTACCCATCCAACTGCCATCATTGGCCACACTAAATTTCCTAAATACATATTAAAGGCTACAAATTCACCTAAGGATATGTCCCCGAGAATAACAAATCCCCCTCCTACTGCAACTAATACCACAAAACTTAACGAAGAAATAAGTTCTATCAGTGGAGAAAATATACCCCATATCCTTATAAAATCCATATTTGCTTCAAAATTATTTTGATTTTCCTTAGCAAATCTTTCAAATTCTTTTTCTTCTTGCACAAAAGACTTAATAATTCTAATTCCCGAGAAGTTTTCTTGAACTAAATCAGTAAGCTTTGAAAAGCATTTTTGAACTCTCATAAATTTTTTGTGAATTTTTTTACCAAATTTTCGTGATATAAGCGCAACAAAAGGTAATGGAACCAGTGCTAATAAAGTTAATTTTACATTTATACTTAACATTATAAGTAAAGTAGCTATAGTTAGTACTAAAGCATCAAAAAACATTATAACACCTTGTCCTAGTGCCATTCTTATAGAATTTAAGTCATTGGTGGCTAGTGCCATTAGATCCCCTGTCTTATTTTCATTATAAAAATTTGTTGAAAGCTCCTGTAAATGCTTAAAGAACTTACTCCTAATATCATACTCTATCATTCTAGAGGTACCATTAATATAAATTCTCCACATAAAACGGCCTATAGACATAGCCACAGCTATTATCATCATATAGAGAATTGCTTTAGTAATTGTACTAGTAGTAGCATTTCCTTGTGCTAAACTGTCTGTTAGTCCTCCTAAAATTTTAGGTGGAATAAGCTGAGCAATATCCACCACAATTAAAAAAAGAATACCTATAAAATATCTTCTTTTGTATTTCATTGTGTATTTTAGTAGTGACTTTAGTTTTCTCATTAATTTGCCCCCTTTCAATTAAATATTTAAATATAGTTTAAATATTTAGAATTTTCTATAAACCCCATAATATTATGCTATAATATTTTTTTATAGTTTTCAATAACTTATTTCTCATAACACTCAAATAATTCAATCGAGTAGGAGCTGAATAATTATTTTATTCAGCGACCTCTCACACCACCGTGCGTACCGTTCGGTACAGGTTGGTTCAATAGAATTAATGTACTAATGAATATATTTCAGATATAGAGATTAAGCCTATTTCTTTGAGGTATTTATTAGTTAAGTATCTAGATAATATAGGGCTTTTGGATATTCTCCAATAACCTTTTCTTGTGCTAGCATATTCCCATGCTTTATTATTGAGAATTCCTAATTTTACAAGATTATCATGTTTTGTTTTAATCTTCTTCCATTGTTTCCAAAAACACATTCTTACTCTTCGCCTTAACCATTCATCAAGTGCTCTAAGAATATTTCTTATATCAGCGATAGCGAAATAGTTTATCCATCCCACTATTGCTTGTTTTAATTTTAGAAGCCTATATTCCATATTCATTGCATTACTCCTTGAAGTTAGCTTCTTAAGTTTTGTTTTAAATTTGTTTAAAGACTTCTTATGAACTCTTATTCTGTATTCACCTTTACCTCTGTAAAAAGAAAATCCTAGAAATTTAAGCTTCCAAGGTCTATCTACTGTACTTTTCTCTTTATTTACTTTGAGTTTTAACTTCTCTTCAATAAACTTCGTGATGCTCTTCATTACTCTACTAGCAGCTTTGTTAGTTCTACATCAAGTTCATGTAGCATTATGTTGCTTAATAATGGGGATAATGGTCCACCTTGTGGTGCTCCTTCTTCTGTTCCCATAACCACACCATTTATCATTACACCACTTTGCAGATATTTTCGTATTAGAGAAATTACTCTACCATCTTTTATATCGTTAGATAGCAGTCTTATTAGCTTATCATGGTTTATTGTGTCAAAGTATTTTGCAAGGTCTATATCTACTGCCCAAGTATATCCTGCATTAATATATTGTCTGCATTTTTCAACAGCTTGCTTCGCACTTCTTAATGGTCTAAAGCCATAACTGTTATTTAAAAATTTACCTTCGTATATAGGCATTAGAATTTGAGCAATAGCTTGTTGAATAACTCTATCTACTACAGTGGGTATTCCTAGTAATCTCTTCCCGCCGTCAGGCTTAGGTATTTCTACTCTCCTTACAGGTTGGGGTTTATATCTACCTTCTAGTAATGACTGCCTTAATTCCTATCCATGTTCTTTTAGGTATTGTAGAAGTTCATCTACTGTCATACCATCAATACCATGACTTCCCTTATTGGCTTTTACTCTTTTATAAGCATTGTTCATATTATCCTTAGATAATATTCGCTCTAGTAAATCACTACCGTATTCATTGACATCGTTTCTTCCTTCTTTATACATGGAAGAAATACTGGGCACTTCTATATTAGCTTTGAGTTCCACTCTATTTTCATATAGATAGTCTTCCTTATGAAGTTGTCTGCTTTTATCATATTTCTTCGTATCTTTCAAAATTCTGAAACCTCCTATTGTTCAGTCCTTCCCACGCTAACGCGTTTAACGTAGTACTATGACCTCTGCTGACTTCTGATAGTTCAGGCATACATCACTGTATGGGTTGTTATTTCTAAATTCATATCCATAACTTATCTATCAGACCTCCCCAGGTAAGAACGCTTACTTTCACTCCATATATCTGCTACATTTACACCGCCTGTTTCGGATAGTTTAGGGCTTTGTTTTGTCTTGCAAACTCACCCACAAGCACATGCCTTATATGTAGTTTCTGTTCGTCAGACCAGAGTTTTGCCGCCGACTTCCTTCAGATTCCACCTCACGATGGACACCCTTGTCTTAAGCTAACGGTTGGCA
>NZ_DKLM01000052.1 GCF_002455975.1 Clostridium sp. UBA6640 | reverse complement strand
TTTAGCCCTTTTTACTGCTGAATCTACCTCATTAAATCCTTTCTGCCCTTCAGTCCATCCTATAGACATAGAAATGACCCTTATCTTTTTTTCTTTAGGTAGAGTCTTATTTATTTCTATAATTCTATCTATAGATTTTGCTAAATACTTAAAATCAAAGGGAAAGCCAGTTACCATACTACTTAAAGTAAATTTCCCATGAGTTTCTGCGATGTAATATAAATCTGCCTCTGGTGCAACACCTACAGTCTTTCCCACTGCAATAGAGCTAACAGCTGCCCCATGCATAGATGCACCACCTTCTTCATTATTATGAATCTCTTCATAATATTTTAATCTATCTTTATATTCTTCGTGGCCTACTAAAAGAGTTTGATCGATAATAGCCATGCTCACTCCTTTTCCTGTAATACCCCTTTCATGAAGCTTTCTCAAATTCAATCCTGGGCTTTTTCCATATTCCATAATAGTTTGCCTATCAAATTCTTTTGGAATATCAGAAGGCCATTTTGTTTTGCTATCAAAATGTGCATACATTAAATCATTTAAGTTATTTTTAACATTAAGTTCTGATAAATCATAACTTCTTAAATCAACTTGCCACTGTTTTTTTGAGTTTTCATCATATTTAGGAAGTTCTTCAAGCTTTCCCCTTTTATAATCTACAGCATTAGGAACTCTAGCTATTCCACTATTTCCATTCACCTTAGAATTTACATACTTGCCTAGTGGAAAATTGAAGGCAAATATTAAAAATCCCCCTAGAATAATAACAAGCATAAAAAATATTTTCCTTTTAAGACTAAATTTTTTGATGTTACTTAGCATCATTCTCCCCCCTATCGTCTTCATTTTAGCACTAATAACCATATGTAGAAATCGAAAGAGGTTAAATTTATCTTACATTTACCTTACGCCTATATCTTATACTTATCATAATGACAACTCCAACTTTTGATTCAATAGTTACGTTACTTTACAATCAATTTACCTTATCATATAAAGCAATAATATACTATAAGCTACTTATTAAAGTTAATATAAAGTCGTAATATATTTGAAATACAACGAAAAACACCATAAAATTCTAGATTGAATAATACAGTGTTTTAGTAAATTGTACATTTTTCAATTATGACGTTAAACAAAAATATTTCTAATCCTCCATTTTTACAGTCAGAAAGTGTTTAGAGCTATTAATTATTCCATATTTCTAACCTCGATATTTTTTATCAATTTTCTTATCCACAACTTTTGCATCCCCATTAATACTAATGTGAGGTATTTCCTTTTTTAATGTTTCAGTTATATGCTTTACCTCTTTATATTGATGGTTGCTAACTGAAACATCTTCTAAAGCTACTGGCTCTTTGTGTATGTCGATACGTTCTTCACTGATAGGAATTCGAATAGTTTCAGTATGAACATCTGATTTATTATGAAATTGTGGATCAGAAACAGTCTTTTCAATAACAAGCTCCTCACGTTTTATAGGCACAGTGATATTCTTTTCTTCGGTTAGAACTTCTTTGTGAATGGATACCTCACCAGTTTGTATTTTGTCTTTAGATATTTTCATCTGTTCTTCACAAAGTTGCATCTTCATATCATCATCTGAACTATGTGGAATATTCTTTGAAATCCTTTCAGTATCATTCTTATATATCTTACTCTGAACCATTAAATTGCCTATAATTACGCCTACAATAATGCCTAATATAGTTCCAGTTATGATTGGGTCAATTGATGTGATTGTAAATATAGTTATAAATCCGGGTATAATTAAAATAGAGAACTTATACAAAATAGCAATTATAAAACCAATTATTCCGCCAATAGCAGCACTTGTTAAATATTGAATACTTTCTGTATTAGGTACATCTTTGTTTAACATGCTCTATCCTCCTAAAAAACACCTCCTAAATCCAATATATAATTTGAGAGGTGTTTTTTTTATTTATTTTATAGATTCCTTAATGAAAGCCATCATCTGTATTGTTATCCACTATATCTGCATCACCATTTGTATTTATGCGAGCTTCTTCTCTTTTTAGGTTTTCCTCCACCCGCCTTGTTTCCTGGACTTCACGTTTATGAGCAGATACCTCTCCAGTTACCACTGTGTGTTTATCTACGTTAACCTGTTCTTCACTGACTGGAATACGTATAGTTTCTTCATCACTAATAGGTGTATCACTAGCTTCGCTATCTATTGATCTTCTTTCAATAACAACTTCTTCGTGAGTAACGGGAACATCAACTGTTTTTTGTTCTTGAATAATTTCCTTGCTTAGTTCAACTTCACCCTTTGGAACGTTGCTTTTACTTATATCAAGCTCTTCCTTATGAAGTGTAAGTCTTCCCTCATCTTTACTTCTCTTATTATCATCGTTATTGCCTAAAATATTATCAAATAAACTCATTGTAAGTATTACCTCCTATAAATACATATTTTCAATTCATTAATATTTTATCCCTGCTAGAACAATATATACTTTATGAAATATGGAGTTAGAGCAAATATATTACAGAAAATAAATACTATTTTCATTTAAAAAGCTCAATAAAAATGTTAACTCGATATATATTTTCAACCCAAATAATTTCGTATTTCCAGCCAGCTATTCATTCTTGGACATTTCATCTTATGAATAATATTGCGTTATGAAGTAAACAATATTTCTTGACCAGCAAACTGCTTAAAGTGCTGAACATAATCCTCAACTTTCCGAGTTTCATCGCTGCAGAGACGGTTTCTGGCAGCTATAAATCAACGGAAGTAGAGTAGAAAAAATAGGATCACAAATAAACTCAGGTATTGCTGTAATTAGAGCAAAAATGTTATCGTTTAGGAACTTCAAGTAGTTGCTAAAAATCATAACAAATAATAACATATCACAACATTTAGGTATGTTGTTATAACTATTTGATGTTTTCAAGCCTAAGTGAGTGTAGAATTGTGAAAACGGTTTAGCATGATGAACTATGATTGTATGATAAGTTAAAGACTTACCCTTAAATATATCCAACAGTTTAAGGCTCTAAGAATGAGGAAGGATGACCGACTTCTAGGTTGTGAAGTCAAACACCTAATCATATGAACTCTATACTGTCTTTGGCAAGTAGGAAAATGCCCGAAAGGAGAGTGGTCAGAGATGACTAAAAATCAAAAAGATTATTCATTTGTAAAAGATAAAAAAGGAAGAAAATTAGATCCATGTCTTTGTAATAAAGCATGGATATTGATTAGAAAGAAGAAAGCAAGATTGCTCCAAAAATATCCTATGGCAATTCAACTAAATTATGAGGTTCGCCCTGATGAAGAAACTGAAATAATTTGTGGGATAGATGATGGAAGTAAACATGTAGGTATAGCATTAGTTCAAAAATGCAAAACATATAATAAACCAATATTCAAGGGCACTATTGAACTTAGACAAGATGTTAAAAGTTTAATGGAAACCAGAAAAGGTTATAGAAGATACCATAGAAATCATAAAAGATACAGAAAAGTTAGATTTGATAATAGATCAGCAAGTAAAAGAAAAGGTAGAGTAGCACCTAGTATATTACAGAAAAAACAATCAACCATTAGAATCATTAATCAATTATTAAAGTTTGTTAATATTAAGGAATTTCATTTAGAAGATGTTGTAGTGGATATAAGAGCATTATCAGAAGGTAAGAAATTATATGGGCGGCAATATCAAGAATCAAATAGGTTAGATGAAAATATAAGAAAAGCAGTTATATTAAGAGATAATTGCGAGTGTATGGAATGTGAAAAATCTAATTGTATGCTAGAAGTACATCATATAGTTCCTCGTAGATTAAAGGGTTCTAATGCCATAAGTAATTTAATCACTTTGTGTAGTGGTTGTCATCAAAAAACAGAAGGCAAAGAAGAATTATTTATTGATAAATATTATAAAACAATTGATGGTAAAAATATAAGATTTGACTACGCTCAACATGTTATGCAAGGTAAAACTTATTTAAGACAAGAGTTATCTAAATTAGGCGAATTACTTCTAACTACAGGTGGAGATACTGCTAATAAACGTATCGATTGGAATATATATAAAACACATAGTAATGATGCAATTTGCACAACAGATTTAGTAGTAAATATGAACGAATGTAATATAAAAGATTGGATTATCAAACCTATGAGAAGAAAATCAAAAGCTAATATTGCAGAACTAAATGGATTTAAACATAGAGATTTAATAAAATACACAAAGAAAAATGGAGAATATTATATTGGTTATATAACCGCACTTTATCCAAATAAAAATCAATGTAATATTACTACAATGGAAAATAAAATACTAAAAAGGTATGGAATTAAGTCTTGTAAATTATTATGGAGATTTAATAAAATATATTGGTTTTAAAAACGTAAAATTTAATATAAAAAATATAAGAAAGGGCAAGGTTATGTTTTGTTACGTTTTTCATAACCAGGTTTCACATGAATATGATTAAAAATAAAAGAATAATTGCTATCGTGGGACTGGCTATACTTGTCTTTCTCGGCTTTCAAATCGGTAATCAATTTAATTCCGAAGCAATGGCAGTATCGAAACAAGCTCCTGAGGCTGAGGTGAAAAGAACGAGCAAAGCGCAAGAAAAGCTGATCTTCGTTATCATTCACGGTTCATGGGCTGACGCCAGTCAATTTGATGGAGTCGCTGCCGAGCTTCGCAAACTTGGCCATTCAGTTTATGTGCCGGAATTATTAGGTCATGGTGCCTTGACAGATAAAAACGTAACCCACGAGCAAATCACAAATGCCGTCGTCGAATATATCGAGGAAAAGGATTTAAAACATATTGTACTACTCGGACATAGCTTCGGCGGCACGGTTGTTATGAAAGTCGCTGAGCAAATTCCGGATCGAATCGATCGTGTTGTGTTTTCTAACGCTTTTGTTCCTTTAGACGGACAAAGCGTGTACGATCAACTTCCACCGCCTGCTCAAGAAACATTCAAACAACTGGCCGATGCTTCAGGTAACAATACGATTATGCTTCCATTCCCGCTGTTCCGCGATTCTTTCACAAACACCGCCAGCTTAGAGGAAGCGAAAGAGATATACAGCAAAATTACGCCGGAACCTGCAGGTCCCTTATTCCAAAAACTCGATTTGAAAAAATTCTACAGCCTACAAATTCCGAAAAGCTATCTTAACCTAACGGAAGATACAGCGCTTCCGCCTGGACCGTTCGCTTGGCATACAAACCAATCCAATCACCTCGGTTTTTACCGATACATTCAAGGCGACGGAGACCATTTTACGACCTTTCAAACTGAACCGAAAATGATTGCCCAAAAATTCGTGGAAGCCGGAAGACCATAAACAATCGGGTAAAATGAGTGGCTAATCCCAGTGTCGAGGGCACTATATTTTGGGTCACATCCCATGTGCCTCGACACGGGTTCGCTATGCTGAATGCTGCTCTAGAAGAAAATCGGCAACAAATGTCTAAGCAACAAAATTTTCACATTTGGTTTTAGTAAATTATTCGTTTTTTCAGTTATGACTTTAAATAAGCATTATAACAAAATTATTTTTATGATCAAAAATATTATTAATAGCCATAACAATACAAATGGTATAGCAAAATACCATTTTTTTGGTTTCCCTTTAACCCATAAAGTTTCTGCTTCAACCCTACACTGTGTAAATATTTCTTTTGGAATGAATTTTAGTGTAATTGCTATTAGTATAGGAAGTATGATGACATCATCTAGCAAACCTATTACCGGTATAAAGTCAGGTATAAAGTCAATTGGTGATAAAGCATACCCAATTACAATTCCTGCAAGGATTTTTGCTATTATAGGAGTTTCTTTTTTCTTCAAAGCAATAAATATAGCTGGTATATCTGTTTTTAGTTTTTTTGCTCTGGTTTTTAAATCCATATTCTATCTCCTCATTTTATGAATTATATTTATTTCATAATATCTTACAATTATATACCAATATATCTGCTAATTATATAATTATTACGTGCTATAAGAATAATGCAAATTAAAGGTCATAAACTGCAACTTACTCAAAACTTTCTGCAAATATTATTTTCAGCAATTTACTCGGAACTTGCTGATTATTAAAAATTTGCAGCATCCCTTTTGGCGTTATTTTATATCCTGATAACTTATCTTTATAAAAAATAACTGCTTTTGCTTCAACATTAATATGATCTTTAAAGGGAATAAGGCGAATAAATTTACTATCTACATAAAATGACGGTAATTTAGCCCACAATTTTTCTTCAATACTTCGAGAAGTACTTTCGTGAATAAGTCCATACAACATAAGAAATCTTTGCTTTGTTTGTTCATCAAAATTCTCTAAATAATTAAATATATCCTCTTTCATTTTTAAAGCTCCATTTCTACAAATTTATTTTGTCTGTGTGTCATATGAATAACCTTTATTACGCAATATATTTGAAATACAACATAAAAAATATCACAAATTCATTTCTGAATAATGCGATACTTTAATATATTATTTTTTGTTTACTTTTTAAGTTCATTAAAAAATTGGAATTTATAAAGCTAACTTACTTCTGAACCTTACATCCCTTTGTCCCTGTATATATAATGGAAAAAA
>NZ_DKLM01000135.1 GCF_002455975.1 Clostridium sp. UBA6640 | reverse complement strand
ACTTCTCTTTTATAAGAGAAGTATCAATAGATTTTGTAGTGGCGAACAGTGTTCGCCAATCTTTCACCTCTGGGGAACAGCAGTGAAGCACCTAAGGTGCAGTATAATTCAGAATAATACTTATAAAATTAAATATTAATATGAAAAAGCTTTAGGAATTAAGAATTAAGTATGAAGAATGAAGGATTATGGTTGAAATTAGTTTTGGTCAAACTAATTTCTTTAACTGATTTTTACTAGCAATACAATTGCTAGTTTTTTTATGTAAAGCTACTGTGTAACTTTAAAAATGTTCATAATTCTTCATTGTCAATTGTTAATTCCATTGATGTAGCTATTTTAATTTTGCTTAAATTATATGCTCTTTTTATAGATATAAGGGGCAGAAGCTAATATTGTGGAGATAATCTAAAAGTACATTCTAAGCTTTATGTTAATTTTAGAATTTATAAAAGTCTTGAGAAATATAAGATTTCTATATAAAATAAATTATAGATACTTTGGGGGAAAGGGATGAAAGGGTTTATGAAGGATTATTTGCAGTTAATTTGTGGCATTTTTGCTTGCTTAATATGGATAAGATATTGTATTTACAAGTATAAAGAAAATAAAGATATAAAATATATAATAGTTATAGGTATACCAATTTGTGTAGTTATAGGCTTAATTCCTGCTATAAGACAAAATAATGAATTAAGAAATTTAATGGTTGCATTAGTAGCAGTAGATTTTATAATACTTTTTATTTTATATTTTGTAAAAGGATTTAATAAACATTTTAAAGAGGCGTATAAAATTTATAAAGATAAAAAAGAAAAATAGATAATTAACTTAAAGATTAATAATTGTTTTTATAGATTATTTAATATTTCAGCTTAAAAAGCGTGACTAAAAGTCACGCTTTGCTATTCTATGTTTTCACCTGATGCTACTTCTAGTTCTTTATCAGCCAAAAGATTTTCTGAGTTAGCATTCTTAAATATAAAACTTAATTTAGTTTCAGTAGTGATTATTGCTATAAATATAAATATGCAGCCAATAATCATAGTGAAGGTAAATTTATCTCCAAATATCAATACTGAAAACAATGATCCAAATAAACATTCTAAAGAGAGTATTATAGCAGCATGAGTAGAACTTGTATATTTTTGAGCTACATTTTGAATTATAAAGCAAAGTGTAGTACTGAATATAACCATATATGCTATAGGTAGTATTAATTTTGTTTCAAACTGAGGTACAGGTTCAAAGAAAATTGCCATAATAAAAGATAATATGGCAGCTACACCAAATTGAAGAATAGTTAATATTATAGGATCTGTTTTTTTAGTGTATAGACCAATGGTAATAATTTGCCCAGCAAAACCTATACCACATAATATTGTAAGTATGTCACCACCATTAAGATTTAAACCTCCTTGAAGAGTTAAGAAGGAAATACCAATTAAACATAAGATTGCACCAATAATTGAAAATTTATCTGGCTTTAATTTAAATATAGCCCAATTTAAAAAAGGAACAAGCACTACGTAAGTTGTAGTTAAAAAAGCACTTTTACTAGCGGTAGTATAAACAATTCCTACAGTTTGAAATGCAAACCCTAAAAATAAAAAAATTCCTATTATAGTTCCCATTTTAAAATCTGCTTTAGTTACTTTTCTTAAATTTTTATTAAAGATTATTGCCATTAAAACAGTTGAGAGAAAAAATCTTATAGTCATTTGGTAGAAGGGTGGTACTAAATTTACAGAATCTTTTACGGCAATAAAACCTCCACCCCATATGATTGCTACTAATAAAAGAGATAAATCTGCTAATAAACTTTTGTTCTTCAAAGATTTCATCAAATCACTTCCTTTTTTATATTTCACAGTAAAAAAACGTCATAATCTAATACATAAATTTTTAGATTATGACGTTATACATTATATATTCTAGGTTTTTTAATAAATTCCTTTGGAAACTTAGCAAAATATTTTAAATTTCAAGGTAATTAATTAGCTATTTCATCTAAAATTTCATAGCTAGGAAGGTTTTTAAATTTATCTCCATCGAATATTCTATTATAACAATAGGATATTATATCGCTTCTCTTAATTATACCAATAAAGATATTAGAATCATCTACAACAGGCACAAAATTTTGAGACTTAGCAACTAGTATTAAACTCTCTATGTCAGAATTTATTGACACTGCTTTATTTCGAACATTTCTTGGTATATCTTTAATTAATACCTTTTCAGTATCTTTTAAAGTTATATCAGGATCATTTTTAAATTTCCATAAAATATCTCCTTCTGTTAATGTACCAACATATCTGCCTTTCTCATCTACTAAAGGGATAGCTGTATATCTATGGTATTCCATACGTTCCATAGCTCTTCTCATTGTTGAATTTACCTTTTCATGTATTACCTCACTTTTTGGAGTAAGAAAAAAAGCAACATTCATAGGATCATCCTCCAATTAATCTTATATTACTTATTTTTAATTTGTTCTTATATATACTATTATATCATTCTATATGTCAATATGGTTACAAAATGATTTAAAGTTAGAAGTATTTACTAATTTATACTAAGGCATTATAATTAGTTTTATAAGACTTTCATAAATAGTAGATAGAGATGTATCACTTCTAAATTTGATCTGCCCTGAAAGTAATTAACATTTATTGGCATTGCTACTAATACTACTAAATTCACAATTCACAGTNNAATTTCTTCCTTAATTGTGCATTGTGCATTAATATATCAAAGTGTAACTTGTATTCAGACATAAATTAAATTTTAGAGTGGTTTATCTATATATTACTAGATGAATATTAGATTATAATAACATTAGGCATCTTCAAAATGCCTTAAGATTAAATTTTATTAGGAGGTTTTTAATCATGGAATTTATAGCAGAGGCATCTTTAATAGAAGCTATATCACTAGGAGAAGTTGAAGCTGTAAGGACAGCATTAATTGAGTATATAAGGAAAGATCCAGGAAATGTAGGAGAAATATTAAGAGCTAAAAAATACGCTGAGGAATTTATTGATGGCTTAATGAATGAACATAATAACGAAGTATTAAAGCCTATCAGTGAATGGGATAAGGAATACTTTTTAAAATCTTTAAGTGGCCTTATTGATAATTTTTCTGAAATAAGATTTCAACATATTTGTATGATAGGAGCATATCTCTATCCACAAAGTACTTCAAAGGATGCAATAATTATAAATAATTTGGAACCAGTAGAAAAAATAAATAAAAAAGAAGTAGCTGCAAAGGTAATTGCTAGTGCTGTGGCATGTATCGCAATTAGTAAAATTTTATTAAAAAATAAAAGATATAAATAAAGCATCTATAACATAGATGCTTTATTTATATTTAATTAGGTTTTAATGCATTTTTAATGGGGAAAATATATAATTAATGAAAGAGTTATAGGAGGAGTACTAAGTGATACGAATAGTAAAAGATACATTTAATAAGTATTTGTTTCATACAAAAGCCTTTAATAATTTCAAGAGCAATTTAAAAGCTTTTACTATATTGTTTTTAGTAACTGTGATGTTTTTTGGCGCAATTATACCCTGGTTTAATAGAAATAGAGTAAAAACCTTTTATAATTATAAATCTATACTCAGAGATATTAAAAAAAGCGAATCAAATGAACGGTTAAAAGTCCATGTTAGGAAACTTGGAGAAAGTTTTAGTTCAATAAAAGATATTCTTATTTTAGATAATGAAAATAATATTACATATAGCTATAGCAATTCTAATTTGTCCCAAAATGAAAAGTTTATATTAGATAAAAGCTTAAATGCTAATTATGAAGAAGATCAATACAATGATTATCTTCATAGAGGATTTTTATATAGTAGTAATAACCCTGAAATAGTTTATGTGAAGTCTTACATAAACGATATGCTTTTTCTAGGGGGAGATTTTTATGAAGAAGAATTTCAGCAGCTCTTGAAAAACTCAGATGGTAAAGGTAATATAGAAGCAAAAAATTTCAAGCAATTATATTTATTGCATGAGATTAGCGATGAAGTCAACAATAGAAAGGTTGCAATAATAACATTTACTGGTGATATGAATTTTGGAATGATAATATGGATTATAGCAGCTATATTTTGTGTTTTAGGTATAGTATTAGTTGTATCTTTCTTTATAATATTAATCTTTGTAATTCAGTTATACAAAGAAAACAAAAATACATTTTTAAATAGAAAAAAACATTTAACCTAGGAGGGGGAAGTTTATGAAGGAATATAAAATATTGATCGTTGAGGATGAAAAACAAATTGCTAGATTTGTTCAATTAGAATTGATGCACGAAGGTTATGAAGTTGAAACTGTTTATGATGGTAGAGAAGGCTTAGAAAAAATAAAAAATAATGAATATAACTTAGTTATATTAGATGTAATGCTTCCAAGTTTGAATGGTATGGAGGTTTGTAGACGAGTAAGAGCTTTTAGTGATGTACCAATTATAATGCTTACAGCTAAAGATAGTGTTATAGATAAAGTAACAGGACTAGACATTGGAGCTGATGACTACATGACGAAGCCTTTTGCAATTGAGGAGTTATTGGCTAGAATTAGGGCTGTAAAGAGAAAAAATAGTAGCAAGAATAATGAAAATAAAAATGAAATTATGGTTAATGATTTAGTTATGAACTTAAGTACTCATGAAGTTAAGAGAGGAGACCGATTAATCGAATTAACTAAAAGAGAATATGATCTTCTAGAATATTTAATAAAGAATGTAGATGTTGTATTGAACAGAGAACAATTATTGGAAGTTGTTTGGGGATACAATTATATGGGGGATACTAATGTAGTTGATGTATATATTAGATATTTAAGAAGCAAAATTGATGAAGATTTTGATGTGAAGTTAATTCATACCGTTAGAGGAGTAGGATATGTTATTAAAAAACACAAAAATATCGACTAAGTTAACTATACTTTATACTATATTACTTCTTAGCGTATTAATTGCATTAAACAGTGCTATATATTTAGGAATAACTTTTTATACAGAGCGTCAAGTTAGTGCAGAGTTAAATTATGTATCTAAAATTATAGAACAAAGAATTGTAAGTCCAAAAGGTGTGTCTAGTTATTCAAATATTTTTGATGGTGCACCCTCTAAAGAAAAGTATTATTCTAGGATATTAGATGATAAAGGAAATGTGATTAAAGCTGTAGATAACTTTAAGTATGATATTCCTTTAAATACAGACTCTAATAATACTTCTGATAGAACTGATTATAGATATGAGAAAGAGCGAAAGTATATATATGTAAGCAATAAAGTTGAAACTAATAATGGTACTGAGTATATTCAAGTTGTTAAAGATATAGAATACGAAAAGATCTTCTTGGAGGTATTAAAAGCTTTTATGATAACAGCTTGCTTTGGAGGGATTATAATTTCTATAGCCCTTGGAAGTGTGGTTAGTAAAGGTATGTTGGAGCCCATTGATAAGATAACTAAGGCAGCACAAAGTATAAGTATTAACAACTTAAAAGAAAGAATAGAAGTTGCTCCTAAGGAGGATGAATTATCTAGGCTAGCATCAACTTTTAATAGTATGATTGATAGACTTCAGGGATCTTTTGAAAAACAAAATCAATTTGTATCTGATGCCTCTCATGAACTTAGAACACCTATTGCAGTTATAAAAGGATATGTAAATTTATTAGACCGATGGGGGAAAGATGATAAAGAAATCTTAGAAGAGTCAATTGAAGCTATTAAAAAAGAAACAGAAAATATGACTGTATTATTAGAAAAATTATTATTTTTAGCAAGAAATGATAGTAATACGCAAAAGATTAATAAAGAAAAATTTTATTTAAATGAATTAATTGATGAGATAATAAAAGAAAGTAAATTTATTTCTGATAAACATAATATATATAGTAAAATAAATGATGAAATAATTATAGATGCTGATTATAAGATGATTAAGCAAGCTTTAAGAATTTTTGTGGACAATAGTATTAAATTCACTAAAGAAGATGGAGAAATAGTAATTAATTTAATAAGGGAAAATAATTTTGCAAAAATTGTTATAAGAGACACAGGTATTGGTATACCTAAAGAGGATTTAGCTAAAGTATTTGATAGATTCTACATGGTAGATAAGGCTAGACATAGAGAAAAAGGTGGAAGTGGTCTAGGGCTTGCTATTGCAAAATTAATTATTGAAAATCATAGTGGTAAAATATATGCTAGTAGTGAAACTTCAAAAGGAACAACTATAACGGTGGTGTTACCAATTGAAAATAAATAAAGCATTTGCTATTTTTATAGCCAATGCTTTATTGCTTTATTTTAATGTATGCCAGGGTATTTGCTTAGGTAGTTCATATGCCTTTGATAATCTTTTAATATGGAATTCAAAAGTCTATAACTGTCGTGATCTATTGATTTACTTTCTTGGATTAGTCTACTACCTATTATGTAGCCTGTATTTGATACATTATGAGCTTCTTCAATAATATCTTGAGAAGAATTATGTGTAATATCGTTTGTTATTTGGGAATAAAAATCTATAGTTTCATGAGCAAATCCTGAACTATTAACTGGAACACCGCCTAAGTCTTGAATTTTTTCCGATACGTTAAGTGCGTGTAATCTATAATCCTTTTCTATTTCTTGCAATCGATTCTTTATATTATAATCATTACATTTCTGGATATACTGTTCAAAGGTATCAATGCCCATATAAATACCTTGAAGGAATTTATTCAATTCGTTAATACACTCTTTATTCAAAGAAAACAACTCCTTTTACATATACTAAGATTATTATGGATTCAAAGGTTATAATATATGTAATTTATATAAATTAACATTAAAATATTCTAAATTTTGATGTTTTCTATAAAATGAATAGTTATAATATGAGAAAAAGCTCTATGATTGTCATAGAGCTTTTTAACGATAGAAATTATAAATCTCTAAAAAAGAATTACTATAATTTTATATATTTAAAGAAGAGTTTTTTTCAGGCTTTGTATTTTCAGGTTTAATTTTTTCAATAGTTATACCTGTATATCCATAAATAATAGCAACAATTGGATTTATTAAATTAAGGAAAGTAAAGGGGAGATAAGAGAGGGTAGGGACACCTAAAGTGGAACTCATAAATGCTCCACAGTTGCTCCAAGGTATTAAACAAGAAGTCATAGTACCAGCATCTTCAAGGGTTCTTGAAAGGTTTTTAGGAGCAAGACCTCTTTTAGCATATTCATCTTTATACATTCTACCTGGAATAACTATTGATAAGTATTGATCTCCAGAAATAAGATTTGTAAATATACAAGATATTACAGTTACTAATATTAATGAACCAGTGTTTACTGCTAATTTTAATAAACTTTCAGCTAATAATCCTAGACACCCTGACTTCTCCATAATTCCTCCGAAAGTCATAGCGCACATGATTAAGGATACGGTAGACATCATACTTTGAAGTCC
>NZ_DKLM01000139.1 GCF_002455975.1 Clostridium sp. UBA6640 | reverse complement strand
TTATAATAGCTCCCATTGTCCAAGAAACAAGTAATGAAATAAAAGTAGATTCTGGTCTACCTGTAGGATAAGCTGCACTACGGGTTAAATAAGCAATACCGTATGCAACTGGTACACGTAGAACTACTGTAGTAATTATTGAAATCCACATAGGCGTCATTGTATCTCCAGCACCTCTCATTACTCCTAATAAGCTCTGTGTTACTGCCATTGCAATGTAACCTACTGCAAGAATTTTCATCATATGCATGCTTAAATCAACTAATTCTTTAGTATCTGTAAATATGCCCATAAGATATCTACCGAAAATTAATATTAATATTGTTATCACAGTAGAAACACTAACAGCAATCATAGTACCGTCCTTAGTTCCTTTTTCAACCCTATCCATTTTTCTCGCACCAATATTTTGTCCAGAATAAGTTGTCATGGCATTACCAAAGGTAAAGTTAGGCATCATAGCAAAAGCATCTACACGCATAACAATTACATTACATGCAATAACCATTTCTCCAAAACTGTTAGTTAGTGATTGTACAGCTATCATTGCAATAGAAAATATACCCTGTGTAAGACCAGACGGTAGTCCGAGTTTTATAAGCTTGCGAGAATACTCTTTTTCTGGTTTTAACATTTTAAGACTAAAATCAAAAGTACTTTTCATTTTTGCTAGTTTAATAACACAAAGGACTGCTGATATTCCTTGGGCAATAACGGTGGCAAGAGCAACACCTGGAACGCCGAGTCCCAATCCTGCAACGAACCAAAGATCAAGTACTACATTTAGAACTGTAGCAACAAGTAAAAAAACAAGTGCTGATAAAGAATCGCCAAGTCCACGAAGGACTCCTGCCAAGATATTATAATAGGCAAATCCTGCAATACCAACATAATAAATAATAAGATATTCTGCACACCAATCTATTATAGACTCTGGTGTATTAAGAAAAGAAAGTAATGGACGCGTTACAATAGGACCAATAATCATTATTATTACTGATGCAATGCCAGTGAGCGTTATACAAACACCAATAGTGTGTGATAAATGCTCACGCTCTTTTGCACCAAAATACTGAGCGACCATGATACCTGCACCTGTTGCAATTCCAACAAAAAGTACAAGTAGAAGATTTAATATTGGAGCTGCACTACCAACAGCAGCAAGTGCATTGTCACCTACATATTTACCTACAATAATAGAATCTGCAGTATTATAAAATTGCTGAGCTATATTACCTATTAACATTGGTAATGCAAACTCAACAATTCGTTTCCAAGGTGTACCCTCAGTCATATCTTTTGGAGCAAATAGCTCTGAAATTCTCCCCATATACCTACCCCCTAAGCAAGTCTAATATATAATAACAATTACATTTAACTTAATATTCTGATATTTGTATAATTATTTCGAATATAAATTAAAGTTAGTGTATATTAAATATACTTTTTTATCAATTTGAAAAATACTTCTAAATATTAATATATTTTATAAATTCATTCATTAACTCCCTCCACTCATCTAGAATTACTTTTTTAAAAGCTATTTTTATAATATTCGTCATAAAAACACTCGTTCCTGCAATAATTCATTATATCAATTACTTACAACAATTAGTACTTTTAGCTCATTTTTAGATTTTGAGAAAAAATGGGATGCTACACAACTAACCTAATTGATTAATTGTATAACAACCCTTTTCTATTTATCATTAAATTTAAGCATTAGCTATAATTACCCAAATCCTATAACAACTTACTTATCTTATTGAAAATAGCTTCGTTTTCTTTAATTTTTCCTTCATTACCTACTACACAGCAGTAATGTTCATTCATTCCAGATTTAATCATTTCTGCATAGGATTTTATATCTTCAATAGTTGTATTTAAAATTTCATCTCTTTCTCTTTGAACATCTTCATAGGTTATATTGCAAATATAATTTCCAACTGCTTTTTCACCTTTTCTATCAGGAGTTAATGGCTTATATACTTGACCTACTGTTCCAATTATGAAATTCTCCATATCTTTCTTCGCAAAATCTACATTTTCTAGGAACTTATAAGTTTCATTATACACATCTATTGTTCTTGTAAGGTTTGGATCACGATAGGAGAAAAATGCCAAATTGCCATCATTGCTCATCTCAATGTAACAGCCATAAGCTCCACCTTGAAGGCGAACTTTAGGATATAAATATTCACTATCCAATATATTTTGAAGAACCCTCATCTTTCCTGAATATTTATAATCAAGTTTTGCAAAGTTGAATGCCTTAACTACATATTGCACATTGCTAGCAGTAATTACTCCTTCTACATCTTTTGACTGTTTGTATTCAAATTTAGGAACTTCACATATAGAGTTTTTAATGTTGTCTAAAATTATATTTATATTTGAAAGTAAATTTTGGCTTTCAGTTTCTTCTCCAACTATTGAAACAATTAAATTATTTTTATTAAATATAGTTTCATATACATTCATAAGATTGTTTTTAATTTCATCACTATTATTTTCAAAATTCTTTTCTAGGCTACATATAAATTCATAGTATGAAGCACCATTAATCCTATCACTATACTCTTGACCATAGGAAAATTTAGAACATGCTCTGTTTATTGCAATTTTGTGACCTGCATTTATAATCCTCATTTGAAGTTTTGACTTTGTCTCTTGAATAACTTGTTTAATTCTATTCATATCATCAAATTTAGTAGTAGTCATTATTTCATTAATTAACTCCAATAACTTAGGAATATTATCTGAAATTGCCTTTGACTTAATAGTAAATTTAGGATGATATGCCTTATCATTATTCTTCTCAGTATAAACCTCATTTTCAAAGGTTATTCCACCTGTATTTTTATAAACTTCTGTAATAAGCTCAGAGTAAGTTTTTCTTTCCGTATCAAGCTCTCCTAAAATATCTCCTAAAAGCCCTAAATAAGGAATATATTTTTCTTCAATAATTTTTCCATCAAATAATAAATTTATATATGCTATTTTATTTGTGTTGATATGATGCTTTAGTATAGTTATTCCCTGTTCTTTTATAACTTCCTGAGGAATTTGCTCTGCTTTTTTATCTATCTCTTCCATAGGTAGTTTAGGAATTGTCTTCTTCTCTTCTTCCGTATCAATTTTAACTTGAGCTTCTTGTAATTTTTTATTTCTATCTATAAGCTTTTGTAAATCTTCTTCCGATAAAGAAATTCTATACTTTTCTAGCTTTTCTTCTAGTGCTTTATTTTTCTCATTTTCCAATCCTTTTTTAGGATTTAAAACCACTAATGAACAATGGCAGTTTTTCACCATATTCTTTTCAATGAAATTCTCAAAATATCTATCTTTTATAGCTTCCTTTATATCATTAAGATTCTTTTCATATTTTAAATGAGCAAGCGGGCTTCCGTCATATAGCCAGCTATTTAGTACCTTTTCATTATATTGAATTCCCTTATTAGCAATTCTCCATGGATCAGCTTCACGGAGATTAAATTCAACTGTATTTATAGCTGCTTGTAACTGATTTTCATCAATACCATTTTCCACAAGCTCTTTAAGAGTGCTTAAAACAATCTCTTTAAATTTATCTTTCATGCTACTATCAGCATTTTTTACAACTATCGGAAATAACATCTGCTTTGTTGGGTCCATATTCATCTCATCAATAGTAATTATACATTCTCCTATACCTGCTTTAAGTAATGCTTCTTTAATAGGAGATGCTGAAGATTCTATGAGCATATTATAAAGTATTTCATTAGTTAAATATGCCATAGCATTACTTGTTTCCTCAAATGCAAAACTTAGAGCTAAGAAAGATTTATTTTTTTCCTCTTCATCTTCACTTATAGAATATTGTGATGTCTTTTCCGCCATAGATTTAAAAGCTTCTACATTTTCTATATGAGAAGGTATTTCTATTCTATCAAAGTCATTAAGATACTCATCATTTATAAATTTTAAACATTGTTCTAAGTTTTGATCTCCATATAAGAAAATATAGCTATTAGATGGATGATAAAACTTACTGTGGAACTTTTCGAAATCCTCTTGAGTAAGGTTAGGTATTTCTTCTGGTTCTCCACCTGAAACAAAAGCATAAGTAGTGTTTGGGAATAGTGAACTATATATATCACTACAAATCACTTGCTCTGGAGAAGACAGTGCCCCTTGCATCTCACTATATACTACACCTTTATAAGATAACTTATTTGTTTTTGGATCTACTTCATATCTCCATCCTTCTTGGCGTAATATCTCATGATTTTCATATATTCTAGGATGCAAAACTGCATCTAAATATACATCCATTAAATTCATAAAATCCTTATGATTTCTGCTTGAAACAGGATAAATAGTTTTATCTGTATAAGTCATAGCATTTAAAAAAGTATTTAAAGAGCTCTTAGCTATGTCACCAAAAGGATCCTTAGTTTTAAATTTTCTTGAGCCACAAAGTACAGAATGCTCTAAAATATGTGCTACTCCTGTACTATCTGTAGGAGTTGTCCTAAATCCAATAGAAAATAATTTATTATCATCTTCATTTTCTAAATGTAAAAGTCTTGCCCCAGTTTTAATATGTTCGAACACTCTAGCTACTGATTGAATTTCATCAATCTTTTCTTGTTCTAATAGCTTAAAACCATGATACATTTCATCAATTTTAAATTGCATATCAATCATCCCCCATAATTAATAAAAATTTATATATTAAGGCACATTTAAGGAAACAATGAATCAGTATAGATTGTCTACCTTGTCCGAAATCCACTGATATAACCTTTCAGCGGCACTTGTCGATCTGCCAAGACAAACTATATGTCCGTTATTTTCTTTCATTTGCCTAAAATAAAAAAGTCATAGATATTTCTTGGCTAAAACCAAGCTATCCACAACCTTCTATTTCTACAATATAGAATATAAAAAGTCATAGAGTATAGAGAACCCCATGACTTAAAATATCAAAATAAGAATTTTAAAAATTATTATCAAGGCCGCTCCAAATATTATTAAATTTAGCTTTACTTACAGTTCTGAAGTTTTTCATTTATAAACGACCTCCTTTTTAATTATTTTTACAAACTCATTTTATCATTATTTTACATATATGTAAATACAGTTTAAAATTTATCTGCTTTTTATCTAATTTTTTAATTTTAAAATAGAAGAATAAATTCTCCTCTAAAATATTAATATCTTTTACCCATTGTCTGTTAACTTATTTATAATTAATAGTTCTCATGAAGTTTCGAATTCATTTAAATTTTTTTCAATTATATATAAAATTTAAGATTTTTTTAAGCTTATTTTTTTATAATTTGATCATACAAAGAAATAAAATTATAAAAACTGGAGGGAAACATATGGCTATTAAAGCATTTAAGCGTTTTGAAAAAAAGTTCATATTAAATCAAAAACAATATGATGAATTACTTTTAAAACTAGATAAGTATATGATTCAAGATGAGTATTGTAAATCTGGGAAAGTCTATGATATTTATAATATATATTACGATACGAAAAACAATGATGTAATTAGACACTCTATATCTAATCCTTATTACAAAGAAAAGTTAAGATTAAGAACTTACAGTAATCCTACTAATCCAGACAGCAAAGTCTTTCTTGAATTAAAGAAGAAAATAAATGGAATAGTAAACAAAAGAAGAATTGTTCTTACATTAAAAGAAGCTTATAATTTTTTAGAATTTGGTGAAAGGCCTATTTCAAATGATTATGTAAATAAACAAGTTCTAGATGAAATAGAATATTATCTAAACAAAAATACAGTTTATCCATCAGTTTATATTGGATATGCAAGAAATGCTTTATTTGGAAAAGAAGATAGGGATTTTAGAATAACCTTTGACTCCAAAATTACTACAAGACGTGATTTTCTATCTCTAGAATATGGATGTTTTGGAACAGATATTCTAGGTAAAAATCGTTATTTAATGGAGGTTAAATTTTTAGGTTCCATACCATTATGGTTTACTAAGATTCTTTCAGAGCTAAAAATATATAACACACACTTTTCAAAATATGGCAATGAATATATGAATTATTGCCTAGAAGATAAAAATAATACTGTCGAAAGGAGAGCAAAAATATGCTAGATACCTTAATTTCGTCAACTACTGGAGAATCTTTTACTCTCATCAATACATTAATTATTATTGCATCTTCAATTATACTTGGATTAGCAATTAGTATTACTTATATGAAAACTAATAAAAAAAGTGGATATAATTCTGCTTTTACAACTACATTAATTATGCTGCCAGTTATAATATCAATTATAATACTTCTTGTTGGTAATAACGTAGCTAGAGCCTTTAGTTTAGCTGGTGCATTCTCAATAATTCGTTTCAGAAGTGCTCCTGGAGACCCAAAAGATATCTCATATGTATTCTTTACTTTAGCAGTTGGACTCACTTGTGGTATGGGTTATATAGGTTATGGCGTAATATTTACAACTATCTTATGTACTTTAATGATTATACTTTCTATAACAAACTTTGCAGCACCTAAAGGTAGTGCTATGCAACTTAAAATTACAGTTCCAGAGGATTTAAATTATGAACGTGTTTTTGAAGAAGTATTAGATAAATATACTACTTCTTATGATATTCAAAAAGTAAAAACTAGAGATTTCGGAGCATTGTTTGAGTTAAATTATATGATTTATTTGAAGCCAAATGTAAATCAAAAGAAATTTTTAGATGAGCTAAGATGTAGAAATGGAAATTTAAATATAACTCTTACTTTTAGTGGCTTTGAAGAAAAAATATATGGATAAAAAATTTCTCTTAGATATATTCCTCTTGAATATATCTAAGGGAATTTTTTTATTTTAAAACTTAATTTTGTTTCAAATTTCAAAGGATAAAAATAAGAGCTATGGAAGCAATTTATATATAGTTTATGTCAAGTATTTACAATTATTTATTTATATAATAATATAATTAAATAAATAAATAATTGGAATTTATGAGGAAAACAAAGGGGGAATACAGATGTTTGAGTTCAAAGATTTTGATTACTTAACCGATGGTGAGATTGATTTAAAGATTGAAGAAAAAACTCCATCTAATGAGGAAAAAGGCTATGTACCTGCATATAAATATAGGATTACTCTACATGATTTAGATGATAGTATAGGTGCCATTGATATCCGAATCGGGTACAATAAAAATCTATATTACGGGGGTCATATTGGCTATATGGTTGAAGAACCTTATAGAGGAAATAATTATGCTTCAAAGGCGTGTAAAATTATCAAAGACGTAGCTATTGCACATGGAATGAATAAACTTATAATAACTTGTAATCCAGACAATTTCCCTTCTCGAAAAACTTGCGAAAAAATAGGCCTTAAACTTAAAGAAATAGTAGATTTGCCACCACATAATGAGATGTATCAAGAGGGGGAACGCCAAAAGTGCATATATGAATGGATTTTAGACTAGTTATTACTTAGCTTTATTCAGAATCTAAAAACTCCAGAGACTTTAGCAGTGGAGTTTTAACCATAATTCGTATATTTAATTCTTAACTTTTAATTCATAGAAAAGACTGTGCAAGATTTGTAAGTTTCACACTATCTCATCACAGTCTTAAATCATATAAAAAAATTTATATATTAGATTTCATTATTTTTCTCAGTGTCTGCAGAAGGTGATAATCTATCATCTTTTTCTCTTCTACTATCTTTTCCATCTGCTGGCATTTCCATATTTTCATCAGGTCTTCCCATGTTTTCTCCTTCATTAGGTCTGTCCATTTTCTCATTTGGAGCTCCCTTGTCTTTTCCACGTCCTCCCATGCCGCCTTGAGTTGCTCCTTCTTGGGTAATATTAGTTATAACACTTGAAACTGTACCTTCACCTATTTTATTTCCACCTGAATATTCTCCATCAGTATATAATCCATCAGTTGAATTTCCACTTGAGCTTCCTCCAACATAAACTGAGTACTTTTCATTTGTCTTTATATTTGGAGAACATACTACAACCGATTGATATGTTTTTGATGGTGCAAAAGTAATAATATTTTCACCACTTTCTGATTGAATGTTAACTATAGTATTAGCTTCTTGTGAAGTTAGATTTATATTTATAGTATTTTGAGTTGAAGAATTGCTTGGTGTTTCTGCCATTCCAGAACTTCCTGCTGCAACTAAAGTACCTCCACTTACCTCACATGTATTATCAAAATCTAAAGCTCCATTTCCATTATCCGTTGGACCATTTACTATTACAGTTCCATCAGTCATATAAATTGAACCATTGGCATCTATACCATCACCACTTGCATCTACAAAAATATAACCTCCATTAATATTTATTTTAGCATTTCCAGAAGACTCAAATTGATTTTGCCCTGGACGACCGTTAATTGAAGATCCATCATTTCCTCCTGCTGCATTTATTCCATCATCACTTGCAGTAACATAAATTTCTCCACCATTAAGAGTTATTATTTCACTTTCAATCCCTTCATATGATTTTTCAATATTTATCTTTCCATCATTTATTGTTAAATTAGAATCTGAATGTATTCCATCATCTCCAGATGACAAATTTATAGTTCCATTATTGATTGTTAAATTATCGTTTGAATGAATCGAATCATCTGATGAATCTATTTTTATATTTCCGCCTTCTATAGTTATATTACTTGATGCTTTTATACCCTTTGCACTAGTAGACTCTTCTTCAGTGTTTTCATTAGTATTGGCATTATTCATATTAGGATCTCCCTTACCATTCATTCCTTTATCTTTCATGCCCCAATTTCCCCAATCACTATTTTGGGAAGTACTACTATTTGCACTACCACCGCCTGAAGATATTGTAATGTCTCCATCTTCAATTAGCAGTTCAGTCTCTGCCTGAATCCCATCTTCAACTGAAGTTATATTAAGTGTGCCTTTTTCAATATATATATATCCTTTGCTTGTATCAGTATCATTATCAGATTTTATTCCATCTCCACCTGCATTAATTGTTATATTTCCATCAGAAATATTAATGCAATCTTTTCCTTTTATACCGTTATTTTTAGAACTCACAACTATATTCCCACTTTGAACTTTTAGATCATCTTTACTAGCAATACCGTTATTATAATTAGCATTAACAGTAAGTTTACCTTCTCCTATAATGTATAAATCATCTTTACTAAATATTGCTGCATTAGGTTCATTTGTAGTTGCATCTTCTAAAACATAATTTTCCCCATCTGTTATAATATTTTCAGTATCTTTTTCTAAAGCAATTATGCATCTTTTAGCGTTCGTAACGTAAATAGGTGCACTATCAGAACAAGTAATATCTACTCCATTTAAAATTATATATACTTTTTCTTCATCACCTACATTAACAATTAACTGTCCATCATCTAACTTACCACTTATACTATAAGTTCCACCCTGTGTAATTGTAACCTTACTATTTTCTACACTTACACCATTTCCATCAACACTTATATCACTACCTAATTTTATAAATGTATCTGGTTCTCCTACGGTTTCACTTTCTAAAGCTTTTATATTTACTACTGATGTCTCTGTAACTTCTGTAGTATTTTCAGAATCTGTATTAACTTTATTTTTAGAACAAGCTGTAACACTAAAGCTTAGTGACATAGCTATTAATATTGATATAAATTTTCTGTTCATTATTTTCCTCCTCTAAATTTTAATTTATCTCAACTAAAATAACCATCTGTATTTCTTAAAAACATACTATCATTTATATCTTAAATTAAACTTAAGTCATTACTAATTATTATTTAGCTGAATCATAGTCTTATAACTTATCAATTTCAAATTCATTTATTTTACTCTAATGGAAATTATGATATAATTATGTAGGTAAAATTTAGAAAGATTAATTTCTTCAATATGAATTTATAATTTTTTGAAGATGAAAGGGTAAAGGGGAAACTTATGAAAAAAATAATTACTTTATGCTTAGGCATGTGCTTATTCTTATTAACTGCTTGTGGAGCACCTGCTGAAGTAAAGAAACTCACAGAAGAAGATATTAAAACATATACTTCACAAATGGGTACAGAACCACTTTGTGGAGATATAACCTTAAATGGAGTAAAATATTCTCTGCCTGTTAAAGCTCAGAGCTTAGTAGATAACGGTTGGAAATATAATGACTATGCAGATAAAGGACAACCTTTAGAAGATGGTTATTATGTAGACCGTATTCTTATGGATGACGGAAGAAAAGGTGAAGAAAGCCGTATTGCAGTAACACTTTATAATACAAGTGGCTCTAAAGTGAACTTTGAAGATGCCATGTTAGGTGCCATTGAAATAAAGAAAAAAGATGATTCATATAAAAATACTGTAGTATTACCAAAAGGTATTACTCTAGCATCAAAATACGAAGATATTATTAATGCCTATGGTGCTCCAACCGCTGACTTTATGGAGCAACTAGACTGGATTGGCTATTCTGATAGTGACATTGGTCAATATGGAAAATATCTTAAATTTTACTTTGACAAAGATACAAAAGCTATTACTGAAATAAAGTTGAAGAATATACCTAAATAAAAAAATCCACGACAATCTGTCGTGGATTTTTTGATAAAGGGTAAGTCCCCTTCTCTATTATTACTAATTGTGATAACTATATATCCAACTTAGCTTTCAGTTAATACTCTTTATACATTATAAAAGATTTTATGGAGAATTTATGAGTATAAAATAAAAGAGATATTTCAATAATAACTACTATCGAAATATCTCGCATATATTACATCTCTATAAAATTTTCATTTTCATCAACTTTAAATAATGGAAGTCTTTTTATAAATATAATATCATCTCTATTTGAAGCATCTCCTTCAGCTAGAATTGCAGCTTTTGCTTTAACAATGCCTCCAGCTTTTTCAACTAACTTTTCTACAACCCTTAATGACTCTCCAGTGGAAATAACATCATCTATAATAGCAACATTTTTTCCTTTTACTTTTTCTGCATCAATTTTATCTAGGCATAAAAATTGTTTCTTTTGAGTAGTAATTGAATTCACTTCCTCAGTTATTGGTGAATCCATATAAGCTTTAATACTTTTTCTAGCTACAATAAATTCTTTCATGCCTAAAAGCTTTGAAATTTCATATGCTAAAGGTATTCCTTTTGCTTCAGCAGTGACAATTACATCTATATCCTTTAATCTATCTGATATTGCAGGTGCAACTGTTTGTACTAATTCAGTGTCACCTAGTATTACAAAACTTGCAATAGCTAAGTCATCTTTAATTTTCATTAAAGGTAATTCTCTCTTCAATGAAAGTAATTCTAAATTATATGTATTCATATTAATTTACCCCCTAAAATAATCCTACGGCAAATCTAGTTATAATTCCTGCAAGCATTCCAAAGAATGGATCACTTATTGCTGTTACTCCCATAGTAACACCACCAACTAAACTATCTGATCCTGCTAAGGCAGCAGCTGCATTTCCTGGTACTGTTACTAAAATACCTAGTACAAATAAGAAACCACTAATTGATTGAGAAGGTACATACTTACCTATCTTTGGTAGTAATCCTAAAAATAATATGGCAGCCATAATTAACATCATGATTATACCAGCTGCTAATGGATGTGGAGCACTTCCTGTTGCTGAAATTATAGATTCAACTGGTGCACCACCAAATAATGAAGAACCCATATCAGCTAAGCTACTGATAACAGAAAGATGATCAATGTTTACATTTGTATTAGCCATACTTCCAGTAATTTGTCCAAAAGCTATATTAGATCCAATATTTAAGCACACCATTCCAAGTGCCCCTCTTAATACTTTACTATTAAAGCTAAGTTTACGTCTTTCGATTTTCTCTTTAGGTATTTCAACATTTCTCATATCCTTATTAATGATATTTCCAACAATACTTGAAATAACTACTGAAATAGTAATAGTTAGAACCAAATCATTTGTAGCAAAGTATATTGCTACTGCAGCGGCAATTGATACAATACTTACAACTTTTTCACTTTTTAGCATGTCCATAGATACCTTTGCAAGCATTATTCCAACACCTGCCATCATACCTGTGGTAATTGTTGGACCTATAAAATTTACGATTTTACCTAAAAATCCGAATATTCCTATACATGTCATTATAACTGCACCAAAGAATATCATTGAAAGCCTTTCTTCCATATTCTTACCAGCAGTTCCTGCATATGTTATAGTTTCTGCTTGAAAAGAAATAGGTGCAACTGAGCCTGTTAATAAATTTCCAGCTGCTCCTACTAAAAATGCAAATGCTGTTGGAATTGAAGCAAAACCAAATGTTAACGCTAACAATCCTTGTGGTAAGCCATTTAGAACAACACCTATGATTGCTAGAAAGTCAGTAAGAAAGTCTGACATAGTTGTTTTCCCCCTTTAAATTGCCCACTTATCCTCTAGTAATAAATAAATCCTCATAGTCAGAACCTTTATGGAGTTCTGGTAGAGACATCTGGACCATATCACCAGAAATATACGAAGACATTAACTTTTTTTCATTTTTATAATAACACTAAATTCGAACATTTTCAACATATTATTTAAAAATGTACGTATTTTTCCTATAAAGTATTCAAATACTGCTAGCTAATAACTTATTTAAAATAAAAATACTTAAAAAAACCTCCACATTTCTGTGGAGGTTTTTAGTGGAATTAAAGCCTAACTTATAATTCACTAATTATTACTTAATTAATTCTATAATTAATAGATCTATATTCATTGATTCCTTTGTGCATTTCTTAATAGTATATTTATTTCTTTGAATATCTTAATATTGCAATCCCATTATCCATACTATACTCCTCTAAATGTAAATCTATCTTAGGATTATTTCCAAGGAATAGCGGTCTACCTTTTCCTAATATTGTAGGAATTATTCCAATTACATACTCATCAATAATATCTGCTTTAATGAAATTATCTACGAGACTCCCACCACCAAATAAGAATATATTTTCACCATCTTTTTCTCTTTCTTCTTCTATTACTTTGCATATATCACCATTTACAAAATGTATATTATCATGATCTTGCAATTCTTGTGATGTTGCTACATATACTTTTTTATTGTTAAAATCATTATGGAAGTTTTGGTCATAACAGTTTTTTCCCATAACTACAACATCTACCCCATTTAAAAACTCATCATAATCCAACTTATTTCCAGTATCTAATTTATCATCACCATCTCCAACTATCCAATCAAATCCACCATCTTCTGATGCTATATATCCGTCAATGCTTATTGCTAAATTTAGTATTATCTTTCTACTCATATCTTCTCCCCACTTTCTTATACTTTTAAAATATATCAATTATTTGTAAGTAAATTTTTTTATATTCAGACCTTCCACTTGATACAAGATACATTATAACTTATAATAGTTGACACCATATGTCATATTGAAAAGGAGATATTTAATATGAAAGCAGATAGATTAATTTCTATATTAATGTTGTTACAAATACATAAAAAATTAACAGCTAATGAATTATCTCAAAGATTAGAAGTCTCTGTTAGAACTATTTATAGAGATATTGAATCTTTAAGCAGCCTTGGAATACCTGTATTTAGTGATAGAGGAACAAACGGAGGAATAAAACTTTTAGGAGATTATAGAACTTCTTTAAACGGAATAAATGATGACGAAATTTATTCGCTATTTCTTCCAACTGGTGATAAAGTTTTAGAAGACTTGGGAGTTCAAAAACTTAAAGACTCTACAATACTTAAGCTCTTAGGCAATTCCTCTCCTTATCAAATTAAAGAAATTGAAAATATTCAAAACTATATTTACATAGATATGCATACTTGGAGTGAAAATCCTACTAATGTAGATAAAGATATTCTTTCTGTATTACAAAATGCTATTTGGAGCCATAAGATATTAAAAATAGTATATAAAAAAATAAATGAAACAAAAGAAGTGCTCTTAAATCCATTAGGATTGGTATGTAAAAGAGGTATTTGGTATTTAATTGGAATTAACACTGAAATTATTAAAACCTATAAAGTAACATCTATAGAAAGTGCCCTTTTGATAGATGAGCACTTCAGCAGACCAAGTGATTTCAACCTAGAAACTCATTGGAAATTATCTACAAGTAATTTTAAATCTTTAATTCCTAAGTATACTTTTACTTTTAAGGTTAACCCTTCTATTATAAATCATATAAAAGAAAGAAAATTTATAACTATAAATAATGAAGTTATAAAAGATAATGAAATTTACTTAGATATAAGTTTTGATGCTATTTGGCAAGGTATTGAATTCGCTTTTACATATGGTAAAAATATAAAAATAATTAAGCCCATTGAAGCTATTAATGAAATTAAAATGAAAGCTTCTGAAGTAATTAAACTATATGATGATTAAAATTAAACATATATAAATAAGAAGCCGCCACAACGCATTTCTATATTGTGGTGGTTTAATGATTAAGGTGCACAGGTTGTTATAAGGATACAATGTGAAAACTTAATATATACTCTGGAAAATAAATTTTCTATAAAAGCAGTTTTATCCCTTTAAAATTAAGAATTAATAATTAAGAATGAAGAATTTAAGATGAAATTCACCTTTAGTGAANNATCTTTCATTCTTAATTTTTCATTAAGGGACTCTATGGAGACACCTCACCTCTTCTATTTATCATTATGCATGAGACAATACAGGGAACATTAAGTCTTCTGTTTTAAATGGATTATCTTTTCCTATTTTGATAAAAAGAGTAGTATCTTCTTCATTTACCAAAGTTTTTTTATAAGGGGAAATATCCTTTGGAGTAAATCCCAAAACTACTTTTTTGGTTTTCTCATCCATCATTGCATTAATAATATTATCTAACTTTACTTCTTTTCTACTAAGCACTTCTTGCAAATATAAAATATCTTCATTAAACTCACATATAACCACTGTATCATAGTCCTCAAGATAATAAATGCTATCCTTCATAAAATATGTGCAATAAAACATTATAAGAGATGCATTATTTTTCATAGAAACCTTTGATAAAGATATTGTATTACAAGTCATATTGTAAATAATTTCTCTATCACTATCATTATCTATACTCATCTTTCTTATCTTCTCTAGCTTATCCTCTTTAGCTTTGTTTAGTGAGTATTGGTATTCATTACATACTTCAAATCCAAATTTGGGGTAAAAATCAAGAACACTATCATTAGCAAAAAGATAAATAAGATCACATTTATCTTCCCATTCTTTTAATACTAGCTCCATAAGCGCTCTGCATAATCCTTGTCCTCTATACTCTTCATCTGTCATAACAGTTCCAATTTGTACATATTTCTTTTGCTCTCCTAAAATAAAAAAATCCATAATATTTACTGACACATTAGACACTACTTTGTCTCCATCCAATAAAGAATATGGTATATATTTTTCTCCCCAATATCCATCCTCATACCATTGCTTAAAATTGAAACCATAAGTTTTTTCTGTTAATTTATTAAAGCTATTTCTTAATCTAACATCTTCTTTATAATTAGATTTATAAATATATTTTTTTCCATCTATTAATAAAAATTCACTCATATTTCTATTTTCTCCTTAATTTTATATGCATACATATCCTTATCTTATCTAAGTGCTTTCCTTAAGACAACCTTAAAAATTTTTATTAAACAAAAATGAGCCATAAACTATATAAAACTAGCTTATGACTCATTTCTTACAATTTTACATTAGGATTTAAATATTGTTTTCTTTTTTTCGTCCTACCTTTATAATCAATTGCTTTCTTTGGACAGCTTTGAATACATGCCACACATAATTCACAATGATGATTCCAGTTTGGTCTACCTTCAACCATTGTAATATTATTTACTGGACATCTTTTGGCACACAAACCACATCCAATACAATTATCATCTACTGTATAATATTTATCTGCTTCATGAAATTTATTGATATATTTATAAATGTAATTACAACATGCTCGGTCTATAATAGTATGGCTTTTTTCAATCTTACATTCTTTTTTTATTTTTATACAATCATAAATATGGATGATTTTCTTTTTTTCTTTTGTAAATAGCTTATCCTGAACCTTTTTGTTCCTTGCTCCATAACCCAAAATATAGTTACCAGGCATATTAACTAAGAACCCTGCTGACAACTTTAATCCATTCTCTTTTAAAATATCTCTACACTGATCAAGCGCTTTTCCTGGAAATCCTCCATAATTTGCAATAGCATAAATATATGTTTCATTTGAGACATTTAGTTTTCGTAAAAAATCACAAATAATTAGTGGTAGTCCCCAATTATACACAGGGAAGACAATTCCAAGTGTGCTTCCATCTATTTTTTCTCCGGAATATTCTGCAATCTTATGAGTTGTACATTCACTCAATTTTACACTCAAATCATTAGCAATTTGCAAACTGTTACCAGTTCCCGTAAAATAATATACCTTATTCATATTATACCCCCAAATTATTCTTTGTTATTTTCTCAATAATCAGAATGAGTCTAATCCCATTATTTATAACATCCATACTCCTTTTATTCTCTAGAACCAATTGTTTGAGATCCAATATATGAAGCTATACATCAAATTTGAGATCACAATCATTAATTTCATTAACCTCTCTTATACCTATAGACAGTTCATATAAGCAATCCCTATTTAAAATAATAAGTGAGTTTTTATCTTTTTTTATGTAACTCTTTTTTATAAAACTATTTATTACGTTATACAAGTTTTTCCTACTAACGGACAAGATTTCGCAAAGATTATACATACTTTTAAATTTAAACACATCATCATGAGAGTTTTCCAAGATATAAAAAGCAAATGTTTCTTTCAGGCTAAATAGCTCCTTAATCATTAGTTTCTTGTACATATAATAGATTCTCCTACTAGTCTTGAATAAGAATAATTTTAAGAATTCCGAATTCTTTTCCAATTTTTTAAAAGTGCTTTTGCTTATTCTTAATAGGGTTGCATTGCTTGTAGCAGTAATATCACAAAATAAATTTTGTTCATACATATAACTAATTTTGCCTACAAATTCATTTTTAGAAAGTTCATCTACTAATAAACTCTTGCCAGATTTAGTTATACATTCTACTTTAGTTGTCCCATCCAATACAAAAAAAATTTCTTCAAGATTTTCACTAGAATGAGTAATGTATTCTCCTTTTTTATACTTTAAAATAGTTATTTCATCCAAATAGTCCTTTATATAATCATATATAATAATATCCTTTATATTCTTTATATCTTTTAGCTCCATGCACAAATCATCCTTTTCAAAAGTATGTACTTATATTATATATCGAAAAAACAAGTAATTCTAACAATAGAAGTACTTGTTTTTTTAATTTACACTATTTAGTTTACTATTACATAAATAGAAAATGTTGTTGCTCATGTAATAGACTATTCTCTTAATATAAAAATTAGAAAGGAGTATTATCACCTATATAGCAGGCTATATTATTATCTAAATATAATTCTTGAAGATGCTCCATTTTTTCTTGTGTCATATCTCCATGATCATGATACTCATACTCTTTTCCTAGCTGATTCCACTTTGTTTCACCCAACCTATGGAATTTCAAAAGATTAATTTCATACAATGAATTTTTCTTCATAAACTCAATTAATTTGTATGCATTTTCATCACTATCATTATATCCTGCTATGGTTGGCTGCCTTAGAACCAGTCTTCCCTGCCAGCCTGATTTCTTTACTTCTTCAATATTTGAAAGTATTAAATCATTATAAACTCCTGTTCCTTCTTTATGTTTTTCCCTGTCCATGTTTTTCACATCAATAAATGCAAACTGAATGTATTTAAATATATCAAGAAACACTTCCTGTTTTGCATATCCACTGGTTTCAATTGCGGTATGAATCTGCCATTCATGACATTTCTTTAAAACTTCAATTAGAAATTCATGGTGCATTAAAGGATCTCCTCCTGAGAATGTTACGCCTCCCTCAGGGCCCCAATTATTAAAATCACGTCTCAAAATTTTTATAATCTCATCAACTGTATATTCTTTTACACACTCTTTTAAAACATTATTAGGACAAATATTAATACACTCAAAAGTCTCACATTTTTTGCATATATCCCATGTTATACTCTGCTTTCCATTTTCATCAAACTTAATTGAATCATAGGGGCATATATTACTGCATGCTCGGCACCCTTTATCCCATTTACATAAATTTTCTGCGAACATAAGATGCTTTTTCTTAATCCAGCTTTCTGGGTTGGCACACCATTTGCATTGCAGCGGACAGCCTGTAAAAAATATATTCGTTCTGCATCCTGGTCCATCATGCACAGAAAAACTTTGTATATCAAATATTAAACCTTTTTCCTTCATAATATCATCCTATCTTGATTCATAACCTGAACATGTGCAGGCATTCATAGTAGCATATGCCCAATTTTCACGCTCTAAACCTGTACATTTTCCAACACCATATTTGTCTGGATTAGAGAAACTCTTGCAGTTACCACATTTATCAGCAAGTTTAAATTCAGAACAAGCCTTACTATTTTCGCCATCAATAGGTACAATTGCCTTGCATAGTGCACATATTCCTTTTTCACAATCTAAATTTATATAATTTTTACAATCATAATGACGCATATATTTAGCCTCCATTCGTTTTATAATTGCGCTCTATTATACTTCATATTCAGTTCTGTAAATAACTTCGTCTTGGATAGGTTTACCTATTTCACACCAGTATTGTGTAAACCCAGCTACACGAACCATTAAATCTCTGTAGTTATCTGGTTTTACCTGAGCATCCCTCAATGTTGTAGAATCAACAACGTTAAACTGAACATGGAATCCACCTTTTCTCATGTAAGCACGTACAATATCAAGAAGTTTTCTTGTTCCATTTAAGCCTTTCACTGCTGATGGGTGAAGTTTTAAATTCATTTGCGAATTTTGCTCCATTGAATGGTCATAAACAGTTGCAGATTCAAATATAGCATAAATACCATTTTTATCAGTTCCAGCCTCTGCGGATAAAGATCCATCTGAATAAGTAGTACCTGCAAGTCTTCCATCAGCTGAAGCTAATGTTATAAATCCTTGTGGACCATGTGTTGATACTGAAATTTGACATAAGTATTCAGGCTTACCATAATATGATCTAAATTTACGAGTCATATCATACATATAATACTCGTAATCTCTTAAAATACTATCTACATACATATCTGCATTTCCATACTTCGGTGCATTTATACATGCTGCAAAGATTTCTTCATATTTTGAACTATTTTCTGTACTTACTCTTGAATCAGGTGAAAATACGCCTGTTTGATATGCAGTTTCAAATCCAAAATTGTTAATCATTGCATTAGTCATTTCTTCAATTGTAAACTTCTTATCATCAAAGACATTTTTCTTAATTGAAGCCAATGAATTTATAAATGTAATTGTACCGCAAGATTCAAAGTTAATAGTTGCATTGTATCTTGCTCCCATAGCACCAATATCTCTACCTTTTGTAAAACAATCAGGTTTAAGTAGTGAATTTACAACTGGCATGTTCTTTTTTCTCCAAAGATCCATTTGAATATTGTTAACCTTATTAAGGACATCTGTAGTAAGTTCTATATACTTTTCCCACTGATCCATCATTGTTTCATAGCAATCAATTTTTCTACCGTGGGCTGGGTATACTTGTTTTCCTGTTCTCTTATCTAAGCCATTTGTTAAAACAAGTTCAAGTATTTTAGGTAAAGCAACAAAGTGAATACCCGTACCACATGTAGGGGATGCACCACCAGGAATCATTGTTACCTTTCCATTATAATGAAGCGGCATAAAGCATCCAGGTGCAGATTCCAGACATCCTCCAAGACACCATGCTCTTGCATCAACAATATCCATACCTTCTGGACCATAATGTCTTAGCATAAAATTCATACCTGCTTGATTATTCATCCATGCAGGATATCCGAGTCCAAGTTTTGTACAAGAAGCCGCTTTCATAAGAAAGTCTTCCGGTGTTTTTTCATCATATAATATACTTAGTGTAGGCTGAGGAGTTTTGTTTCTCATACCTGCTTCAATAATTAAATATTCTAGTGGAGTAACCGCTGAAAGCCCGTCGTAATTTTGTCCCCCTAATGAAAGGTTATTGAATGTATTACCAGAAAGAACTCCTCCAGATACACCAGCTGATGCAAAACATTCAATACAAGTAATTTTAATTCTATATAATTCAAGAAGTTCGATTACATCTTCATCTGTCATAACACCATCTTCAATATCTTTTTCATAAAATGGCTGTAATACCTGTCCAAGTCTACCAATAGACAAGCCAGATAGTGGATCTTCATTAGCAACGCCTAGATGGCAGCAGATTGTCATTTGAATTGCTTCCCAGAAGTTTTGTGGTTTCTTATGTGCAATATTCCCCATAACTTCTTCAATTTTTTCATAGTTAGCTTTTAATGCTTCATCTGCCTCAATTGAAGCTAAATATTTTGCTTGTTTTGAATAGTTTTCACACCAAGTACTTAATCCTTTAGTAATTTCTTTCATTGCTATATAGTAATAACCTCTGCTCATTCCAAGTATTCCGTCATCGCCTGCTTCCCCCATAAGCTCAGCAATCTTTTCATCACATAATTCTATGATTTTATCAAAGCCATATTCCAAAGGCATATAATAGTTAATTACCTCACGGCCTTGAGGAATTGCCCAGGAATTAAACATAGAAATTACAGAATCCATAATACGTTGCTCTTGTTCATACCCTGGTGTATATTTCGAGTACTTATCACTTAAGTCTTCAATTGAAATTCCATCCCAAGGCTTAGCTGTTTTAACTAAAAGGGGAATTTCTTCTTTTCTCATACCAAACTTCTTAGCAAGGCTGATAACTTCTCCATAACTTTCTGTAACATTACCTCCACCAGCACCAACCATACTAACTGAATCAGCTTCACTTTCAGAAGGAGCATCAACTTCATTCATTAAAGCTTCTGCCTGAGCATTAAAAAAACTTGCGCAAACCCAAGGAAATGGGAAGGCACCTCTAACATTTTTTGTTTTGTTCATAACAAGTTTTTCATAAGGTAAAATAGTAGGTGTAATATGAGATAAACATACAGCCATAGCTTTAGCTCTTCTTACTATTGTCACATCACCATCATTTTCCCACCAAGTTCTGTTATACCAATATGGCGCTTCCATATCTGCAGTAACTTTTAAATTGTAGTAAATCTCCATAAGCCTTTTAGTACTCTCTTTTGCTTCTGGAATTTTGTAATCTTTAGCGTAAGCATCATCTGCCATTTTAATGCCACGCATTTTTAAGACATCTTCAAGCTTAGTTTCATTTGAATTCATTTAAAATACCTCTTTCCTTTCATAGCATATTTATTATATTTAGTTAAACTTCAAATTACATATCACTATAGGAATACAACGCAAAAACTTGAGCATATTCTGGAAAATAAACATAATATTACAAAATGATTACATGAAATATTATAGTGTTTATTTCTCATTATTTAATAGTGTAAATTACACTATTAAATAAAAAAGACTGTTTCAAAACTAACTTCTTAGTTCTGGAACAATCTCTTCACTTAATTATATATAGATAAGATGTACAAAAGGAAGTTCGAACTCGAACCTCCTCTTTGTTTATCAGAAAGTATCAAAATAGATTTTGATGCAGCCCTTTATACTTTCATATTTAAGGAGCAAAACTTTTCACCCTTGTAAAAAAACACCTACAACTTTTGTTGATACCCTCATCTATTATTAAAAATATATGCTTAATTTTATATTTTCATTTTTACCAAAAATTACCCCTCATACAATTACAACTTTTATTTTTTCCACACTTACTACATTTCTTAAATTTTCCACATCGATTACATCTAACACATTCATTACATTCAAGACATTTATCAGATTCATCACTTTCAAAACCTTCACCACATTCAAACCATTTACCACATTCAAAGCCTTCATCACATTCAAATCCTTTATCACATTCAAAGCCTTTATCACATTCAAAGCCTTTATCACATTTAAAACATTTATGATTACACCTACAAACCTCTACACATGCAGATGATGTGTTGTTAGACAAATTAGGATCTGGTGTTGTTGAAGTTACTTTTGCTTTATTAATTATACATCCTTTAGCACGTGAACTTACTGTTCCGCTAATTAAAATGACTCTAGAAGTTCCAGCTGGTAACGTTCCTATACTAAGAGTTCCTAGCCATGGCTCAAATGCTACCCCTCCATCTATTGAAAATTCTGGTTCTATAATACTAGGTGGAATATTATCAGTTAACACTACATTTTCTGCATCTGATGGTCCTGCATTTGATACTGTAATTATATAGGTTAGCACTTCTCCTGGCATTACTTGATCTGGACATGCTATCTTTACAACTGAAACATCTGCTTCTCCTTGTGCCGCAGTTTCTACCTCTATACATATAGATGATACATTATTAATCGGATTAGGATCTGGCGTTGTTGAAGTTACAATTGCTGTATTATTTATACATCCTGTAGCTGATGAATTTACTGTCCCCCTTATTAAAATAGTTCTAGAAGTTCCAGCTGCCAAGGTTCCTATATCAATTGATCCTGGCCATGGTTTAAAGGTTACTCCTCCATCTATCGAAAATTCTGGCCCTGTAATACTAGATGGAATAATATCAGTTAACACTACATTTTGTGCATCTGCTGGTCCTGCATTGGATACTACAATTGTATAAGTTAGCATTCCTCCTGGCGCTACTGGATTT
>NZ_DKLM01000039.1:23745-36107 GCF_002455975.1 Clostridium sp. UBA6640 | reverse complement strand
ATGACAACGATAATGACAACGAAAACGATAATGATATAGATATTAGCAACGACTTTACTGTTACTAACGATAACAATGGTAATATTACCTTTAATCCAGTATTCTCACCAAAAATTATTATTAAAATAAATGGCAAAGATATTGAAGCAGAATGGTCTAAAGATGAGTTTGATAAAGAATATGATGAATATAATAACTTTAAAAAACGCAAAAAAGAATAAAGAGTAGTCTGCTCTAATAATTATTATAAAAATTCATTAATATTTAACCTCTATTTCTATTTCCATTTCCAAACTTTTGGTATAATATTTTTATAATTTTAGACATGAAAATAGTCAATATTCTTGTTCTAATATTATTATTGCAAAATAATAAAGTAGAACGGAATATTGACTATATTTATATTAATATTTTACTTTCACATTTAAGAAATTCTTATCCATACCTTAACAACCCTAGATGTTTCTTTACTCCTATATCTTAATAAAAGATTTATATTTCCATAAAACGCCTTCTATTAAGAAAGTTTAAATCCAAATTTTACTGGATCTTTATCATCAATTACAAATTGATTAAATCCTGTAATATATGCACTTGCGGTTNNTCCCCTATTTTAGTTTCTCCAATGAAGTTTCCTCTGAACATAGTTCCTAAAATACTCTCATATATAAACTCTTCTGACATTTTCAGTTTTCCTTTCGCATATAAAGCTGCCATTTTAGCACTTGTTCCTGTTCCACAAGGAGATCTATCTAACTGACCTTCGCCAAATACAACTACATTTTGAAGTGTGGCATTAGGGTTTTTAGGTGGTCCATATATTTCTACTAAATCTACTGTATTTATATGTGATAAAGTTGGATGTTTTATCTCCACTATTTTATTGATTATATCTTTTATCATTACTCCTGCTGCACTAAGCTTTGTAGAATTATTAGGATTAATATCTATCCCTAGTTCTTCCGCTTTAACAAGTGCAAAAAAACTTCCTCCAAAAGCTATATCTACTATTACCTTCCCTATCTCTGGTAGTTCTATTTCTATTCCTTCTTTATATAGAAATGATGGAACATTAACTATGGAAGTTTCAATAGCCCTTCCCCCTTCAACTTTTACTCTTGCTTTAATTAACCCTGCTGGTGCTTCTAAAATTATATCAGTATATGGTTCTTTAACCTCAACCATACCTGTTTCAACTGCTATAGTTGCAGCACCTATAGATCCATGACCACACATGTTTAGATATCCTCCAGCATCCATAAATATTATTCCAAGATCAGCTTCTTTAGATACTGGCTGAGTTATTATAGAGCCAAACATATCTTTATGTCCTCTTGGTTCAAGCATTATAGCTGTTCTTATGTAATCCATATGATCTTCTAAATAAGCTTTTTTCTCTGGCATAGTATCCCCTTTTATTACTGGAACTCCACCTACAACTATTCTAGTTGGTTCCCCCATAGTATGAGAATCTATCGCTTGAATAGATTTTATAAATTTCATGATTTACTCCCCCATCTTTCTCATCTTTAATTTTAAAAAAGCCAATGCTTTTCTACTGTCTAAAGTTGAAACATTGTTTTCACCCACAACTTCTGTTTCTATCCCCTCTTTTGACTTATTAAAATCAACTATAGTATCCATATATTTATTAGTAACTACAAATTTAGCTTGAGTTCCAATAAAACTTAAGCCTACAACAGGAATATTTCTTTTCCCTATTTCTTCAATGGTATTAGCAAAATCAACATGACTATTCCCCCAGCCATCTACAGAAATTATTGCTCCATCTGCTCTCATAGCTTCTACCCAAGTAGCTACTCTTTGTCCAACAAATAATTTATCTTCGTTAGCCTGTGGGGTTCCAACTATAATTATTCCTAGTAAATCTACATCTTCATCATTAGCTACTACATCAATTAATGGATCTCTAAAATGATGCAGTGTAGTCTCTTTTGTTGATGGTCCTATTCCCATAATTAAAACCCTCCTAAATATTAATGCATTGCCCTTAAGGCTCCATCTCTATATTCATTATGTGATACAATTATAGGAGTGTTTCCCATATCAATTATTGACCTACCCCCAATTGTTCCACAGGGTTCATTTCCAAATAAACAAGTATCATACATTGCACCTTGTCCAGCAACTTGTTTTATAATTACTACCTTTTTTCTATCTTTTTTGACTTTATCATAATACTCATACCTTTCAGTAGAAAGCCTTCCATTGAGTATTTTCAAGCTTTCCCTTATCTCTTGTACTACTAGATCACAGCATCTATGAACTTCAGTTATGGCTTTCCTATAAGCACCCATACCAGATTTTAAAGTAAAATCCATCTGTATAATGATATCCTCCGTTCTTGGAGTACCAGCCTTATTAAATTTAACTTGTTCATTAAGTATGCCTTCTGATGATCCAAACTCTGCAACCTGTATACCTTCTTCATCTACACCATTAACCATAACTATAGCTCCTGTAAGCACATGAGTTATTCCTTCACCTATATTGCCGATAACCTTAGTGGCAATTGGAGAAAAATCCATAATAGAATTTACAAAAATATCTCTATTCTGCGGGAGAATTATATTTAATTTTATATCTCTAATGTATTCTTTGTTAAAAGATATATTACTTAGATCTTCCCTTAAATATAAAATACCTTCTTCTATATAAGTTCTAGTAGAAAATTTAACTTCTCTAATATGAAAAGTTTTAATTATTAACTTTCTTAATTCTTTATAATTACTCATAAAACTCACCATTTTTTAATAATCTAGATTTTAATTATATTTTAAAATCACAAAACAAATTTTACTGAATTAAAATCATAACTAAATGAAATTTTTCACTTGCCATTCCTTTTTGATACCTTAATTAACTATAAATACCGACTTCCTTAAAAGAAAGTCGGATTTTATATTCTAAACTTTAGCTATATACTCATATGGAAGACTTACTATTTTTCCTGGAGTATCTATATCTATTAACTGTTTTAATGTGTCCTTTAATATATTTCTTTGCATTTCTTTATTATTTGGCTCACCAGCATTAGCCCCCATTGGTACAAGTGGAGCTACAGATCTTGGCGTTCCTGTTTGCCTTACAACAGGTGGTAATGCAGCTATACAAATTGTAGGAATCCCTGATTCCTCTATCGCTCTCTGTACTAATACAGCTGAACGATGACAAGTTCCTCAGCCCGCAGTTAATACTACAGCATCTACGCCTTCTTCTTTTAACATTTTTGCTATTGCTGGCCCTGTTTCATTAGAAAACTTCTCTTGATTTCCGCCGCCGCCCATGAATCCAATGTGTATTGATGAAATTTCTTTTATGAATCCCTCTTCTTTTAATTCTTTTAATCTATCTATAGGAAACATACAGTTTATATCTTTATTAACATCACCATTATCATATCCACCATGTGATACCATAAGATCAGATGATGGAGTATCTCCTGGTATTATCCTATAAGTAAAATCGCCTGCTAGGTTAAATCTTTTATCTGTCTTTAAGTGAACTCCTGCTGCAGTTGCAAAAGCTATCTTCATATCCTTAAGCTCTTTTGTAACAGGTGACCATACTGGTGGTGGTGTTATAGGTACAAATATTTCTGATTGTAAGTTCTTAACAACAGAATAATCCATATTACTTTCCCGCCTTTCTATTTCTTTTCTCAATATTACTTACATACTTTTCATTTGCTTCCTCTGATAAAACCTCTGGAAAACTCATTTTAAACCCAACTTCTTGTCCTAGCTTAAGAGGGTAATCTGTGATAAGCATCCTCATAGGTATTTTCATGTAGCCGAGCCTGCCTTTTAAATCAATTCCAACAGCTCCATCCTGTATTTCCACTATTATTCCTTGCATTTCAATAATTTTATCTCCGTACCGCATCTTTTACCTCATTATATAAAATCACTACTTTGTAGCATATTTTTCTAGTCTTTTTTGACTCATAGGTATTGAAGTTTCATTTTCTACTCTATCAACTTTTATATCATAAGCTTTTTCGATTTCATCTAAATTAGATTCCTTAACATTTGGATTCCATTTTCTTTCAGCAGCTTTAACTTCTTCACCAGACATAGCCGACTTAACCATAGCTAATGCTCTTATGGCATCTTCCTTGCAAAGTGTATTACAGGAAAGAACCTCATTTTCTATTCCTGCTTCTGATTTGTTATTATCAACCATGTATTTCATATATTTATTACCAACAACTAGTGCTCCTTGCACAGCGCAGAAAGACATACCAACACAAATTACTTCTCTCATTCCAATTTGCTCTATATGAGAAGCAAAATCTATATGATTGTTTCCAAAACCTTCTGTAGTAACTATAGCTCCATCTACATCCATAGACTCTACCATCATTCCTAATCTTTCAGATACATAGAATTTTTCAGAGTTAATTTGTGGAGAGCCTATGAAAATAACCCCTGCCAAATCTATTTCTTCATCTTTCATTGCTTCTATTACTAATGGTTCTCTAAAATAATGCCTTGAACACTCTTTAGATGCTGGCCCTATACAAGTTAATGCATGTATGCCTCCATCTAATACCTCCAATGGTGACAACATTACAGGAACATTTCCAAGGTCAACATTTGGTTTTCCTCCAAGAACTCCAACTGGCTCCACTGGCAAAATTAAATTATCATGCATTGCACCTTGTCCCATTATTTCTTTAACTATAACTAATTTTTTCTTTCCTGGCCTTCTATATTGAACTAATTCTTCTGTATCAACTACTAGACTTTCATCTAAATCTTTCAGTGCCATTCTTATTTCTTGAGTTATAAAATCCGTTGCTTTATGTGCCGCTAACGGTCCTGGCCTTTCCATATTAGTTCCTCTAGCTATAACTACTTCTGTTTTTATAAAAATTTCACCCTTATCTGGAGCACCTGGCCTTCCCCACATTATATTTTCTTCTAATATACCTTCTGATGAACCAAATTCGCCTATTTGTACTCCATCTTCATCAGTTCCAGTAACCATTACAATTACTCCATCTAATATCCTTGTAGTCCCTGTACCTAGTTTTGAGTCTCCTTCTTTTGTAGCTATTGGTTGTACATCCATTATAGTTTCAGAGTAAATATTATATTTTTCTGGAGTTATTATATCTACTTTTATTGATTTAACTAATTCACTTTCATTTGCTGCATCTTCATAAATATTTTCTCTTATATAAAGAGTTGTACCTTCAATTTTAGTTTCTTGTCCAAACTTAACTTCATCTATTTTAAAGTGTTTTTTAGTTAGATTTCTTACTTTTTTAGGTTCTAAAATCACTTCTTTTAACTCACATTTATCTTCTATTTTTACTTCCTGTGTTTTAATATTTGATAATTGAGTACTTGTAGTAGTCATTTTTGTTGGCGCTTCCGCCATTGGTATCATATTTAGTGGAACTTCAATATCAATTCCTTTACCTTCAGCTATTTTAATTTTGAGAACTCCACCATTAAAACTTGTAATAGTTTCTGATTGATTTGATATTACTGCCTCATCATATCCCTCTAACATGTTTCCTGTAATTGGGGTTAATGCAACTGCATCAACTTTTAATTTTTTTCCTAGAACTTCTCCTACAGTTAATACATCTTCTTTTAATTTTATAAGTAATGAATCTTCTAATTGCTCAAAATGCATTGGATTTTCTAAATCATCACTTGAAATAATTTGTCCTGACTTTTTATTAACTTTAAGTACTGCTTTAGCATTTTCATCTATACTTTCTTTTATTTTGCTTTCAGCATTTGTAGACAAGCTTTTAATCCCTTCTAATAAATCTGGAGTTAAAGGCGTTAGTGAATCTATAGTTTTAATCAATCTAGCTCCTAAAACTTCACCTATTTTTAAACAATTCTTTGGTATATTTAATAACCCTGAGTCAACCATATCAGGGAAAATTTCTGGATCTTCCAAATTATCTGCTGAGATTATAGTCCCAGCTTCTGTTCTACAACATACAACTGCAACCTCATCTTTCAAAGCTTCTGCATGCTCTTTACTCATTGACATAATCAAAGGCCTCCTTTTAATCTACTATTTTAATATAGTTTTACAATTATGGATATTTAGCAAATGGAGTCCCTATAAAATAACAAGTGAAAAATACATAATTAAAGTCTTCTAGTTAATTTGTGATCTACAGTTCTAAATATATGATCTGTATGATGATATACAGCTAAGCCAGCCTTAGGTCCACAGTTCATAACAGTGTTTGAACAATCACTACAATTGGAAATCAATACTCTCTCCGCTTTAGCCTTTTTAAGATCTAATATTACAGCAGCCTGTCCTGGACAATCTCCAGGAGTTTTGCATTTATTAGCACCTTTAACATTGACTATATTTTTACATTGTACTACTTTAACAACATTTGATTTCATTTTTCCTGCTAAGTCTCTTAATCTTTCTTCACTTGCTCCACAAGCACAAACTAACAATCCTAAATTACCTTTAAATTCAGGCAATTCTATAGTCAATATGGCTCCTCCTGATATTTTTGTTACAGTGGCTTCTTCAAGCTCTTCTGCTTTTCCTGTGTATGGCCCACCTATTACAAGTTCACCATATTCACCATCTATTCCACCACACTGATCAATTAACTCCTTTATAGGAGCTCCTATAGGAACATCAAAAAATACTTTAGATTCTTTACCACTTTTAATCTTCCCAGCTATAGTTATATCTTTATCTATAACAGGTTTCCTATCTTCTACAGCCCTTGTTATATTTGCTAATGTTTCTGTGTTCAATACAACACACTTTGCTGCTAACGGAAGTTCTATTGGTTCTAACCATCTTCCAAGAATGCTATGAATTAAAGCTCTCTCTTCTCCCATAGGATAAATATCTTTAAGTTTTTTTATTTCTATGTTATCAATTCCGTTTAGCTCTTTTTCAATAGAGGCAATAGCCCTTTCATTTTTAGCCTTTATTCCTATGTATGCACCTTTAGCTTTAGTAGCTTCCATTGCGTATTTTATTCCTTTTATAACTATTTGAGGATTTTCCTCTAAAAGCCTTATATTATGTTCTAATAATGGTTCACATTCTACGCAGTTAGCTATTATATATCCATCTGGTATTTCAACTTTAAGTTTTATATACGTGGGAAATCCTGCTCCGCCAGCCCCTACTATACCAGCTTCAAATACAGTATCAGCAATACTATTACATTCTCTTATCTTTACATAATCTTTGCTTTGGTCTTTATCACATAAAATTATTATTTCTCTATCTGTTATTTTAAAAATTTCACCATTAACGCTACTGTGAATTTTAGCACCTAATCCCCTTATAGGATTTGCAATACATTCTCCTCTTTTTACTTTTTGTCCTTCTTTTACAACAGGTTCACAAGTCTCACCTACATGCATTTTTAAAGGAAATTTAAACATATTACTCATGGATTCCCCTCCTCTTCCTACTTTAATTTACCAGCAAAAATCATGCCAATATTATTAATATTATAAAAACTTATAGTTAACCATTGGAAAATAGCCCTAATAAATACAAAACACTTCATTAATAAATTTTATCTTTTTTCATCTTAGTCAAAAAACTGACATTTTTCTTGCTACGATTTTGTTACCCCCTTGCAATATCCCATTATATAAAGATTTTCAATCATTAAATACATGTCAGAAAATAAACACACCTGTCAATTTATTGACAGGTGTCTAACATATTATATTGTTTTAATTTATAATATAGTGTGCTTCTTTTTATTTTTAAAATTTCTGCTGCTTTAACTTTATTACCGCCAGTAATATTCATAACTTCCTCTATTATTTCACTCTCCAAAGTTTTAACCATTTTTTCTAAGTTGTATTTATCTTCTAAATCAATATCTTTATTTATAAAATATTTTTCCTCTTCATGGCTTAATATATATTTCGGAATACTGTCTACTGATATACATTCTCCATTAGATAGTAAAACCATTCTTTGGATTACATTTTTTAGTTCTCTTATATTTCCTTCCCATTTATATGATGATAATATTTTATAAATCCTATTATCTATTTCCTTTATCCCTATTCCCTCATTCTTTGATACTTGGCTAATAAATAAATTAATTAAGTCTTTAATATCTTCTTTCCGCTCTCTTAATGGAGGTATCTCAACTTGTACAATTGCCAATCTATAGAATAAATCACTTCTAAAAGTTTCCTCTTTAATAGATTTTTTTAAATCTTTATTAGTAGCTGCTATGATTCTTGTATTAGTATAAACAGGTTTTCCGCTCCCCAATTTATATATTACGCCATCTTGAAGTACTCTTAAAAGTTTACTTTGCATACCAAAAGGCATGTCCCCAATTTCATCTAAAAATAAAGTTCCGTTATTTGCAAATTCAAACATTCCCATTCTACCTTTTTTAGTAGCACCAGTAAAAGCTCCTTCTACATACCCAAAAAGTTCACTTTCTAAAAGATTTTCAGGTATAGCACTACAGTTTATTGCAACAAATTGTCCATTTCTCCCACTAGCTTCATGAATTGCTTTCGCAAAAACTTCTTTTCCCGTTCCACTTTCTCCAGTAATAAGTACAGAAGCTGAGCTTGGCGCTACCTTTTGACAAAGATTAATTGCCTCAATTATCTTTTTACTCTTTCCCCCTATATAAGAAAAACTATAATTATTAGCAATTTCTTTATTATAGGCATTACTTAACATTTCTACTTTAGCATTAGCACTTTCTAATTTTCTTGATAGGGATACAACTTCTGTTACATCTCTATCTGTAGATACTACCGCCACCATTTCTTTTTTAGGATTATATATTGGAATTACACTTAAAATTACCGACTTTCCTCTCATAGGCTCATGCCTTATATTCTCTATAGCTTTCCCTTCTTTTAATACTTTAGGGATTAGTGGATTATTAAAATGTTCCGTTACTTTCAATCCAACAATATCCTTAGCTTTGACCTTATATAGTTTTTCTGAGCTTTTATTCCAATAAGTTACTATTCCATCAATATCACAAATGCATACAGCTTCATGAATATTATCCAAAATATTATTTTGGAGATTGAATATTTCATCTAATTTTAGATAAAAACTATCTCTTAAATTATTGTTTGTTATTATTCCAATAATCTTATCTTTTTCCATCACTGGAAGGCGTCCAATATTATTTAAGATCATAATATCTCTTGCATCTCTAGCAAATTTATAAGGATTTATTGTAACTACATCTTTTATAGCATAATTTATAATTCTATCTTCTAGTAGATCACTTCTCTCAGTGCATATTTTTGCTAAATCTTTTCTGGTGAAAATCCCCATTAATGTGTGCTTTTCATCAACTACTATAACTTCATCTAAGTTCTGTGTTATCATCATATCTGAAACTTCTTTAACAGTATCACTATAAAGAACCTCTTTAAATTCTATATTCATTATATCCTTTACTTTATAAAGTAATTCCCCAATGTTCATCTTCTTCTCCTACCCCCCTTGTAATTTTAATTAGCATTTATATAACAAATCTACATCCTTTAGTTAATATAAAATATCACTAGTTGTTTCTAAATTAAAAATATTACAACAATTTAACTGGCTTTAAGCTAGTTTTATATAAAATAGAAGATTGAGTAAAATTAATCTGTATATTGAACTTAAAAATAAAATTTTATAAATTCATATACTTAAATAAAATCGTGACAAAGTCACGATTTTATCCAAGTCTTTAAAATTCATAATAATTATTTAAACATCATCTTTTCTTATTAAATTATACCCTAAAAGTGTAATGAAGGCACTTAAAATTCCTACTAGCATTCCTGCAAATACATCACTAGGATAATGAACATATAAATAGATTCTTGAAAAACCTATAAGTGCAGCAAGCACTATAGGAATTATTTTATACTGCGGTAATAATATAAATAATATTGTAGCTACTGCAAAAGATGATGAAGTGTGTCCCGATGGAAAGGAAAAAGATTTAGGTATGTGTATCAATGGATCTGATATAGGATACCTAATAATTGGTCTAACCCTTTCCACCACATTTTTTATTATACCTTCTGTCAAAATAGTGCTTAATAATAAAGAGCCAAGACAAAGAAGTCCTATATGCCTATAGTCTTTTTTAAATAAGCATATTATAGATATAATTATCCATATAACTCCTCCATCACCTAGATGAGTTATAATCGGCATTAGTTTATCAAATAATGGATTTTTCAATCCATGGTGTATAAAATCAATTAGTATTTTATCAATAGCATTAATATTCTTAAGCATATTTAATCTTTTCTCCCATTTAAATTCTCATATAAGTCGTTTGGAAAAGAATAACAAGCCAAAGATGTAGTATATTTTATATCAAACAAAACACCAAGTCATACTCATAGTAATTCTATAAGTGATTATGGCACCCTAGCGTGATGCTAAATATACTAACATGCTAGCTTATTATTTTTTAAGATTTTTAATATAATTTATAATAAAATATATTATTATTATTTTACTATAAATTCTTAACTATGTTAACCAAAAATTTTTATTGTTTTGATAGCTCTTAAATAGTTTTCTCCATCAGAAGTATAAATTAAAGTTAACGGCGTTACTGCAACTCCTTTAGCTGAAATATGGCATAAATCTCCTTTTTTTTCACTACATATTCTAGACACATAAAAACCTATAGTGTCATGTATTATAAAGTACTCATCATGATATTTACCTAAATAAATTACAACATGGCCATCTAGATACATAAGACATCCTGGAGTCATCCTATCCAATACTTTTTTCTTTTCCTCAATAGTCATATTTTCTATAGATTTAGTTATTCCTATTGCCTTCTTCTCTTGCTGAGATGAATTTCTAGGAAGCATTAGTCCCATAGTCTTAAATACATCTACTACTAGACTAGAACAGTCTCTTCCAAAAAATTCTCCTCCCCATCCATATCTTTCTCCTAAGCATTTAAAACTTTGCCTTATAATATTCTCTTCTGTATAAGGTAAATATCCATAGCATACATCTTCACTTCTCGAAATTAATATTTGTGTAAACTTTAAACTTCCATCATAACACCTTACTGGAAGCCATACCACATAACTTCCACAAGGATACATATCATAAATAGTTTCTAAAATGTCTTCTTCTTTTACTAATGAAAGTTTTACTCCCATATCTATAGGAATCATAGATATGCTTTCATCAAAAGGATTATATCCAGTGTAAATCCTTCTACCTGTAACTACTAAAAATTCCTTAGCTTTTGTATATTTTAATATAGCTTCTTTTTCTCCTATAGCAATATCTTTTCTTTTAATCCATCCTTTATACCCATATGTTTTTATAAAATACCATTCTTTATCTTTACTTTCATGTAAAATTACACAAGGATCGCAAATATTAATCGCCGTTTCCATTAATCTATCTAAGTCATAATCCTTTGGATTTTTAAAAATTCTATCATCTGTAGGATAAGATTTTATATATGATCTTCTTATAACCATTCCATACTGTATTAAGTTTTTTTCTTTTATAGCTTCTAAATTTAAATTTTTACTTAATTTAAAAAAATACTCTTTTTCTAAAATAAGGCCATTTTTATATCTAATTGTAGAATGAGGTTTGCTTACAGATAAAATTAAGTTTCTTAATTCTTTCTCTTCGAGAAAATTTTGTAATGAAAATATATCCTCCATTATATTACTTTTCATAGTTCTTTCATTATATCTTTTTATCTCATCATCACATATTATTATTCTCTTTGAAGTACTACTATTATTTATCCAAAACTCAGGATATAACATTTCTGTTTTAACTCTAGCAACTTTTGAAGAAAATTGAGTAAACAGTACACTCACCTCTTTATATATACTTTTATTATATATTGTATTAATTCTTAATGGATTATAAAACTATTGACGGTAGATTAATATTTACTAATCTTAAAATAGATATATCTTTAAAATTAAATTTACACAAAGAGTATTATTTTGTAATTCTTAATTATTACGTACAAATTTTTATTGTAGAATTCTATATTTATAATTACTTGCTAATTATATTTTTCATTGAAATTGTTATTGACATGAAATTTATAAGTGATATAATATTATAAATATATATTTATAATATACAAATTTTAATAAAATGCATATGCTATTATTAAATAAATAATAAATGCAATGAAGAGAAGAGTAAGCTGCCTTACATTTACAGAGAGAGAATACATTAGCTGAAAGTATTCTTAAATAGAATCAGTTGAAAACCACCTCTGAGTGACTTTAATAAAGTCCGGATAAATCCGTTAAAATTTTTAAAGTGGTATATCATAATCTTGATATGCAATTTGGGTGGAA
>NZ_DKLM01000039.1:0-23631 GCF_002455975.1 Clostridium sp. UBA6640 | reverse complement strand
AGACGAGTTTTTTATTTATAAATAGCTTGGAGTTCTCATGCCTTGATGAGAATTAACCATAAGTAATCATTAATAATTTAAGGAGGTAACAAAAATGATTAAAGTTACACTAAAGGACGGATCAATAAAAGAATATGAAAACTCATTATCAGTTTTAGATATTGCTAAGGATATTTCTGAAGGTCTTGCAAGAGTAGCAGCTGCTGGATTTATTGATAACAAAACTGTAGATTTACGTTATATAGTCGATAAAGATTGTGAATTAAACATTCTTACTTTTAATGATGAAGAAGGAAGAAATGCTTTTAGACACACAACAGCACATATACTAGCTCAAGCTGTTAAGAGATTATATCCTAATGCTAAGCTTGCTATAGGTCCTTCAATTAAAGATGGTTTCTATTATGATTTTGATACAGAAAAACCATTTACTACTGAAGATGTAGAAAAAATTGAAGGTGAAATGAAAAAGATTGTTAAGGAAGATTTAAAGATTGAAAGATTTGAACTTTCTAGAGAAGAATCTCTTAAGCTAATGAGTGAAATGAATGAACCTTATAAAGTTGAATTAATTAACGATTTACCTGAAGATTCTATAATTTCATTTTATAAACAAGGAGAATTTGTAGATTTATGTGCAGGTCCTCATCTAATGTCCACAAAATATATTAAAGCTATAAAACTTACAAAAATAGCTGGAGCATATTGGAGAGGAAATGAAAAAAATAAAATGCTTTCTCGTATATACGGAACTTCTTTTACTAAAAAGTCTGATTTAGATGAGTATTTAGAAAGAGTTGAAGAAGCTAAAAAACGTGACCATCGTAAACTCGGCAAAGAGCTTGAGCTTTTTGCATTGCTAGACGAAGGCCCTGGCTTTCCTTTCTTTTTACCTAAAGGAATGGAACTTAGAAATACACTTATAGACTTTTGGAGAGAAATTCATAAAAAAGCAGGTTATAAAGAAATCTCCACTCCCATCATATTAAATAAGGATTTGTGGATTAGAAGTGGTCATTGGGATCACTATAGAGAAAACATGTACACAACAGAAATAGATGAAATGGATTATGCAATTAAACCAATGAACTGTCCTGGAGGAATGTTAGTATATAAAACAAGTCTTCATTCCTATAGGGATTTACCTCTTCGTGTTGGTGAATTAGGTCTTGTACATCGTCACGAGTTATCTGGTGCATTACACGGATTAATGCGTGTTCGTAACTTTACTCAAGATGATGCTCATATATTTATGCTTCCTGAACAAATTAAAGATGAAATTAAAGGAGTAATAAGACTAATTGATGAAGTTTACGGAGTATTTGGATTTAAATATCATGTTGAACTATCTACAAGGCCAGAAAATAGTATGGGCAGTGATGAAGATTGGAACAGAGCAACTGAGGCTCTTAGAGAAGCTCTTATAGAACTTGGATACAACTATAAGGTTAATGAAGGTGATGGTGCATTTTATGGTCCTAAGATAGATTTTCATCTAGAAGATTGTTTAGGACGTACATGGCAATGTGGCACAATACAACTAGATTTCCAGCTTCCAGAAAGATTTGATCTTCACTATATAGGCTCAGATGGTGAAAAACACAGACCAGTTATGATACATCGTGTAGTCTTTGGAAGTATAGAACGTTTTATAGGAATTCTAACTGAACACTTTGCTGGTGCTTTCCCTACTTGGCTTTCACCTATACAAGCAAAAGTTCTTCCTATTTCTGAAAAATACAATAATTATAGCGAAGAAATAGTAAATAAATTAAAAAGTTTTGGCATAAAAGTGGAGATAGACGAACGTACTGAAAAAATAGGATATAAAATTAGAGAAGCTCGTAATGAAAGAATTCCTTATATTTTAGTGGTAGGTGAAAAAGAAGCTTCTAAAAAGGAAGTATCTGTTAGAAGCCGTAAAAATGGTGAAGAGGGCAATATTTCTATAGACGATTTCATTGAGAAAATCCTTAAAGAAATAAAAGGTAAAGAGTTATAGAAAAATCTACCATACAAAATTATTCTTAATTTAGTATTAATAGTTAATAAGATTAAAATAGACTCAATATATCCTAAAAATTATATAATAATTTAAAATACTTCTTTTAAATTTATTTTTATTATTATATAATTTTAGTAGTAATAAATTTATTTAAGTATGGTAATAATAGTATAAAGCTGTGAAGAGAAGAGTAAGCTGCCTTACATTTACAGAGAGAGAATACATTAGCTGAAAGTATTCTTAAATAGAATCAGTTGAAAACTACCTCTGAGTGACTCTAATAAAGTCCGGATAAATCCGTTAAAATTTTTAAAGTGGTATATCATAATCTTGATATACAATTTGGGTGGAACCACGGGAATATTATCTCGTCCCTTTTCTAATTATTATAGGAAAGAGACGAGTTTTTATTTTAAAAAATAATTTAAAAATTCTCATGCTTCGATATGAATTATCATAATTAATTATCAATAGTTTTAAGGAGGTACATAAAAATGATTAAAGTTACATTAAAAGATGGCTCAATAAAAGAATATGAAAACTCATTATCAGTTTTAGATATTGCTAAAGATATTTCTGAAGGTCTTGCAAGAGTAGCAACTGCTGGATTTGTTGATAATAAAACTGTAGATCTACGTTATGTAGTTGATAAGGATTGTGAGCTAAGCATTCTTACTTTTAATGATGAAGAAGGGAGAAATGCTTTTAGGCACACAACAGCACACATACTAGCTCAAGCTGTTAGAAGTTTATATCCTAATGCAAAACTTGCTATAGGACCTTCAATTGAAGATGGTTTCTACTATGATTTTGATGTAGAAAAACCATTTACTTTTGAAGATATAGAAAAAATTCAAGCTGAAATGAAAAAAATTGTTAAGCAAGACTTAACAATTGAAAGATTCGAGCTTCCTAGAGAAGACGCACTTAAATTAATGAATGAAATGAACGAACCTTATAAAGTTGAATTAATCAACGACTTACCTGAGGATTCTATAATTTCATTTTATAAACAAGGTGAATTTGTAGATTTATGTGCAGGCCCTCACCTAATGTCTACAAAATATGTTAAAGCTATAAAATTAACAAAAATAGCTGGTGCATATTGGAGAGGAAATGAGAAAAACAAAATGCTTTCCCGTATATACGGAACTTCTTTCACTAAAAAATCTGATTTAGATGAGTATTTAGAAAGAGTTGAGGAAGCTAAAAAACGTGATCATAACAAATTAGGAAGAGAGCTTGAATTATTTACAACTGCTGAACCAGTAGGTCAAGGGCTTCCACTATTAATGCCAAAAGGAGCTAAAATTGTTCAAACTCTTCAAAGATGGGTAGAAGATGAAGAAGAAAAAAGAGGATACTTATTAACTAAAACTCCATTTATGGCTAAAAGTGATCTATATAAAATTTCAGGACATTGGGATCATTACAAGGATGGAATGTTTGTTCTTGGGGATGAAGAAAATGATGAGGAAGTATTTGCACTTCGTCCAATGACTTGCCCTTTCCAATTTATGATATATAACGCTAAAAAAAGAAGCTATAGAGATTTACCATTAAGATATGGCGAGACTTCAACTCTATTTAGAAATGAATCTTCTGGAGAAATGCATGGATTAATTCGTGTAAGACAATTTACAATTTCTGAAGGTCATTTAATAGTTACTCCAGAGCAATTAGAAGAAGAATTTAGAGGAGTAGTTGATTTAATTAACTATATGTTAGAAACTTTAGGGCTAAGAGAAGATATAACTTATAGATTCTCTAAATGGGATCCAGATAATAAAGCTAAGTATATAGATAAACCAGAAGCTTGGGAAGAAACTCAAGTCATAATGAAGCAAATTTTAGATAATTTAGGACTTGACTATACAGAAGCTACCGGTGAAGCTGCTTTCTATGGTCCAAAATTAGACCTACAAATTAAGAATGTTCATGGAAAAGAAGATACAATAATTACTGTCCAAATTGACTTTTCACTTGCTGAAAGATTTGGAATGACTTACATTGATAAGGACAGTAAAGAAAGATATCCATACGTAATTCATAGAACTTCAATTGGATGTTATGAGAGAACTCTAGCATTACTTATAGAAAAATATGCCGGTGCTTTTCCAACTTGGCTAGCACCAGTTCAAGTTAAAGTTCTTCCAATCTCTGAAAAACATCATGATTATGCTGAAGAGGTTGTTAAAACACTTAAAGCAAATAATATAAAAGTTGAAGCTGACTACAGAGCCGAAAAAATAGGTTACAAAATAAGAGAAGCTCGTAATGAAAGAATTCCTTATATCTTAGTTGTAGGTGAAAAAGAAGCTGAAAATAAAGAAGTTGCTGTAAGAAGTAGAAAAAATGGTGAAGAAGGTGCTATAGCACTTGATGTATTTGCTCAGAGAGTATTAACTGAAATTAATAATAAAGAAAGATAAAATAAAATCGTGGCTAACTGCCACGATTTTATAATTTAAACTTCTCTAATAAATACATGATATTTATAATTACCTAATATTAATAATTACTTAAATGGGGTTGTAAATTTAATTTTTTTAAAATATAATTTATATTAGCAAATATTAATTTTTTAATAATAGATTTATAAGCTCAAAGCTACTACCTCATAATAAGCAGAAAAAAAAGGTAATAGCATTTTACTATTACCATCAACAAGCGAAAGTTTATGTGAGGTATGATTTTTTTACTTCGCATTTAAAGCAAGTATATTAAAGGGTATAAATTGGGTATTAAACTATTTTTTTAATTTTTTAGGAACTGCTGGTTGATACCATAATCCCCAACAAGCAGTTTCTGCACTCATTTTAGCAACAGCCAGTGATGCTGTTCCTATGCCTTTAAGAACTAATGAATTCTTTTTCATAATGACTTCCCCCTCTATAAATTATATTAATAAAGATACTGCTTCTATAAATATAGCTGCAGAACCTATATAACAATAAATATTTAAATCTTTATTTAATATAAATAAAGCTGTTATAATGGATACTTCAATAAAATATGTTATAAATGTTCTTTTTCTATAGATCCTCTTTTCATCTTCATCTAGAGGTTTATTTTCCGTATCCTTTGGTGCTAATTTAATAAATATTATCAATGCTATTAAAAGCATTCCTATAAGTATTATTGGATTTCTTATAAAATTTATATTTTTAAATAAAAATATAGAAACATTACTTAATATTGCAAATGATATAAAACATCCTACTGGTGTACTAGCATGATGTCCTCCTGCTTGCAACCTCATAAAAAAGAATATTACTGTAAAAACTATCATCTCTTTAAGCCAACTAAATAAAACACCTAATAAAATTAATCCAATTAGCTCTCCTATAGTTATTAATAACATAGTTAAGCCATACATATAAACTTCTAAATCGTCTTCGTTAATTATTTCATTTTGAATTAATGAAGTACACACTTTGCTAGATATTCTATTTACCATAACTTTACCTCATTTATCAAATTTCTTTATTTTTCTATTATTAATATAAGCTACTTTTACTTTAAAATAAAGTATCTTTGCATAATTTGACATTGAAATGTAATAATTGGACAACCTTTTATAAAAAAATACCTAATAACGTTATAATTAATAGTTTTACATATCTAGATATTAATATTTTTAAATTAGAATATAGGTTAATTCCTAAAATTATAATTTAAAATATAAAAGATCACCTATATTTATAGGTGACCTTTTATAATCCATAGGTAGTAATGGATTGCTAATTTATGTGGGATTAATTTATTTATAATAAAGTAACTGACTGAATAAAAATAGCAAAAGCTATTATACAAGAATATGATGATAAATTCTTATTTATCAAAAATAATATTAAAACTACTAGACCTTGTAAAAAATAAGCTATAAATGTATTTCTTCTAAGCTTTTTTCTCTTTTCTTCAGAACAAGAAGAAAATTTTAGCTTATAAGGTGCTTGTTTAAAGAATATTACAAGTGCTATAATCATAAGCACCACAGTAATTATTATATTATTTCCTGATAGTTCATTAACTGAGGATATATACACACTTATTAATGCTAAAGAGGAAAAGCAAATAAAATTTTTTATGTAATTGCTAAGCCAACATCCTCCTGCAAACATCCTCATTATTCTAAATGATATAATAAATAACATCATTTGTGAAACACAATTAAACAATATTCCAATTACTATAAATCCTATAACATCTAAAATTAACAGTATAATCTTTTGAAGCTTTTTTATATAAGCTTGAAAATCATCAAATTTGATTATATTGTTTTTAACTAAGGACTTACATATCTTTACTGATAAAGTGCCTATCATTGTATCACCACTTAATAAAGTATTTACTCTTCAATAGCTATGTTAATACATTTATTTAATCTTTGAAACACATTTTGCACATTTTGACTTTTAAATGTAATAATTAGGCTAAAATTTTAAAAAATCTTATAAAACATGTTTTTAATATATCTCTTTCATAGCTATATTTAAAATAAATTCTTCTTTTGATTGTTCAATTTTTAATAGTCCATCATATTTATCAACAATATATTTTATGTTTTTAAGCCCAAATCCATGATTTTCTTTATCTATTTTAGTGGTTTCATAACTATTTTCATCAATAAATACATTTTCTTCCTTACTATTTTTTATCTTTATAATTAAATATTCACCTTTCATATACATGTAAAGCTTTATATATTTCTTTTTTAATTTTTCACAAGCTTCTATGGCATTACTAAGAGAATTACCTAGTATAATAGAAATATCCATAGAATTGACTTTTAATTCTTTAGGAATGTCTATATTTAAATCTACTTCTATATCTTTTTCCTTTGCTACTGTTAGATTATTATTTAGTATGGCTAAAATTGTTGAATTTTCTATATTTACTATATTGTTAACCTCTTGTACATCTTTTAATAATTCTTTTGCATATTTTTTAGCTTCATCAATATTATTTAAATCTAAAAGCCCATAAATACAGCTAATATGATGATTAAAATCATGCCTTTGAGCCTTTAGCTTATATGTAAGTCTATCTAAACTTTCTATATAATTTTGTTGTCTCTCATACTCTCTCATAAGCAATAGCCATTCAGATTCCTTTTTTGAATATTTAATTATTTGATTTATAACATTTATGACCATTGCAGTAAAAACGATAATTGTTATTGTCATTATAAATATAGTTGATGAACTAGCTTCAACTATATCTTTATTCTTAAATAAGCTAAATATCATAAATATAAAAAATATATTTATACTTAAAGTCATTATTAATTCGTATACATATATCTTTTTTAAATTTTTTTGTACTATTTTTATATTACCTGCAAATCTAATCATTAAATATACTATTGTTCTAGTTAATGTAAAATATATTACTGTATACAGATTAGAAGAAACTAATTGATTTTGATTTATACCAAATAACATATAGGTAAATGAAACAAATATAAGTTCTACAAAGGTTATTACAATTATATAAGCTAAATTTCCAAAAATTATTTTTAACAAATCTGAGTTAAAAATATATTTATACGTAATTACATTTGAAAATATTATAAATAAAATCCCTTTTTGACTTCCTAAGCCAAAGTAGCTATTGCTTAAGTAAGTCACTGTAACTTGAAAAATTAGTAGAATAACCACTATGTGTTTAGGTCTATTGTTTTTATCAAACATAGCCCTCATAAATAAATATCCTAAAATTACTTCTACAACTTTTATAAAAATATTTGAAATTACTACTATATCCACATACCCTCACCTATCCAAATAAATTGTTTGCTAAGCATTGTCTTACTTCTTTAACTGAAGCTTTGCTTACAGGAATATCAATACCTAAATCTGCAATATATACACTTTGACTTTTATAGGAGGTTAGTTTGCTTTTATTAATTATAAAACTTTGATGGCATTGTACAAAGTAATCCATATCTAATACTTTTTTTAGCTCTTTTAAAGAAGCATAGTATTCAATAGTTTCTTGTTTTGTTATTACCCTTACCTTCCTTAAATACTTTTCAAAATAATATATATCATCATATCTAATTCTATGAACTTTATCTTTATTATCTATTACCAGTTCTTTAGATTTTTCAATTTTTAAACTTACTATTTCCATTGCTTCTGAAATAACACTATAAAATTTTTCATAAGATATAGGCTTAATAATATAATTAAAGCTTCTTATTTCAAATGCATTCAAAGCATAATCTTTAAATCCCGTTATATAAATTATAATTGCAGTTTTATTAACTTCCCTAATTTTGTATCCAAGCTCCATACCATTTAATCCACTCATTTCAATGTCTAAAAGAAAAATATCTATATCACTAACTTTTAATGATGAACTATTTTTTGATAGTTTGTGCAAAAGTTCTTCTCCACTATTAAAACTTAAGATGTTAAACAAATTATTACCATCAGAAAATCTATTTAAATATCCATTAATAATCCTCACTTGAATATTATCGTCATCACAAATAATAACATTATATGGCATCTATACTCCCCCTTCCTAGATAGTCATAACAATACTTATTATAATATCAATTTTCCAAATATTCAATTTCTCCTCTTTTCTTCAACGTTTTAATTTACAAATAATAATAAATTTTTTATAAACGAGTTAATTAATTATTCTTATATAGATTTTAATATATATATTTTTCAAATTTTAAAACTATACTAAATATTTTTTATTGTTATACTTTTAAATTAATGTTGCAAATGTTACAATTGTGCTAATTAAGATATCTTTGTAATTTTTTGTATAAAATCTTTAAAACTAGGAGGGTTAACGACTATGGAAATAAATAAAATTCATAACTTTTTAGAAGAAAATAAGAAAAACATAATTGATGATACTAGGGATTTAATCTCAATTCCAAGTGTGTCTGAAGACATAGATAAAGTAAAAGAAGCTTTAAGGCTTGCTATAAATAAAGCTTCTAATATGGGCTTTAAAGCTTATACTGTATTAAACGATTCCATAGGAATTATTGAAATGGGAGAAGGTAAGGAAACAATTGGGATATTAACTCATATAGATGTAGTTCCTGCAGGAGATTTAAAAGATTGGAAAACTAATCCTTTTGAAATGGTAGAAAAAGACGGACTTTTATTTGGTCGTGGAGTATTAGATGACAAAGGACCTATAATTTCTGCGTTATACGCTATGGATGCTATTCGTAAATTAAATATGCCTATTAAGAAAAAGATTCAACTTATAATAGGTACTCAAGAAGAAGTAGAATGGACAGATATGTACGAATATGTAAAAAAATATCCTCTTCCTGATTATGGTTTTACTCCTGATGGACAATTCCCTATATGTAATAAAGAAAAAGGATATGCAGATATAGTATTTACTTTTGAAGAAAAGTGTACTAGCAACACAGGAAGTTTTGAAATTTTAAATTTCCAAAGCGGTAATGCTACAAATTCTATACCTTCAACAGCTAAAGCAACTTTAAAAGGAAACTTAGAAGAACTACATGCTATAGTTGAGACCTACATAGAAGAAAACAAAGATGAAAAAATTTCATTAAAATTGGATGGTGAAAACATCATAGTAACAGCACAAGGAATTGCCTGTCACTCAGCATATCCTCAGCAAGGCGTTAATCCTATAATAATGCTAGGAAAATTTTTAAATACTTTAAATCTAAAAGACAACACAGGAGCTAAATTAGTTAAATTTATAACAGAGTCTTGCTATGATTATTTTGGAAAAGGCTTAGGTCTATATAGTGAAAGTGAATATTTAGATGGAGAATATATGCATAGAAATGTTATTTCTCCAACAGTTGTTAAATGTGAAAATAATCTATATAATATAAATCTAAATATGAGACCAGTATATGGTACTACAGTCGATGGCTTAAAGGAAACTTTAAATAAAGTATGCAAAAGTTCTAACTGCACTTTTGAAATTGAAGATTTCTTAGCTCCAATATTTATAAGTAAGGAAAAACCATTTTTAAAAATAATGGAAGATACTTATAATGAATTAAGTGGATTAAAAAATGAATTTACATTAGCTCATGGAACCTCTTATGCAAAAGCAATGCCAAACACAGTGGCATGGGGACCTGTATTTTATGAGGAAGACGAAAGCTGCCATATTGCTAATGAATATATGTCTATTGAAAAATTGCTAAAAGCAACAGAGATTTATGCTGTAGCACTAGCAAGAATGGTATCAACTGAAGATTCACTTATATAAAAAATCAAGGGGCTGTCGCGCTAAGTAATTAGTGTCAGCTCCTTTTTCTAATTCACAATTCATAATTGTGGACATTTCTCAGTTACCACTGAGAAATTTATAATTAATACTGTAGCAGCGAACAGTGTTCGCCACATAGCTAGCAATTAAATTGCTGGTTAGAAATATATTAAATAAATTATTTTGATAAAAAATAATTTCATCCTGAATTATGAAATATGAATTATGCATTGATAAATATTCGCCATTTTTTACGTCGCCCTATATTTTCTCAAAGTAATAAAATATATAGCATAATTAATTTTATTAGCAGATATCTTAAAAATTGCTATAAAACAGTACTAAAAAAGAGCTATGCATCAGAAGCTTTTAGCTGCTAATACGATAGCCCCTTTTAATTTTATATCTATTTGCAAATCATTATATCTAAAATTACATTATCGCAATCACACATACCTTTATTTGCTATACTTGCAAGATTTCTGATTGATTTATCTGCTTCTTTGCTTACTATTCCATCCTTTTCAGATATTTCAACTCCTCTTGTTGAAAGTATAGCAGATTTAACTGCTGCCCCAACTGCTGTTGATAACTTTAATGCACATCCTGGCTTAGCTCCATCACAAATCATTCCTGAAACATCACCAATCATATTTTTAATAGTATAACTCACATTATCCAATTTTCCGCCCATCATGTAAGTCATTGCTGAGCTTGCCCCTATCGCTGCTCCAACACCACATCCACAAAGTGCTGAAAGTCTCCCTAAATGACTTTTAATATAATAAGTAATTAAATGACTCATTGCTAATGCTCTTACTAATACCTCTTCACTACATTTTAATTTTTCATTTATAGCTACTATAGGCAGTATTGCAGTTAGTCCTTGATTTCCACTACCTGCACTACTCATAACTGGTAATATACATCCTGACATTCTTGCATCAGCTCCACAAGCTGTTACTGCCATTGTATAGGACATAATATCGTCTCCAATTAGCCCTTCTTTAATACTTTTCATTAAAGTCTTTCCAACATTCATACCATAGTCATTTCTTAGTCCTTCTTCTGCAACTTTTCTATTCATCTCAGCGCCATCAAGTAAGAATTTAATATCATTAGTATCAACATTTGTTATATAATTATAAATTTTTTCTACTGAAAGTTCCACATTAGAAGTGCTATCTGAAGCAGCCTGCTCATCTTCATCTGCTGAAAACAGCACTTTTTCATTTACCTCAATTAATATAATATTTGTATGTTTATCTTTTATCACTACTTTAGCCCGATCTTCACCTTTTATGCATATCGCTTCTATGTATAGCTTTTCATGCCTATCAGATAAATGTACACTCACATTTTGATTATTAACCATTTTCTTAGCATTTTCTACATCCTTTATGGTAGCATCTCTTAAAACTTCAAGATTCAAATCTGCATTTCCTGCTATAGCACCTAATGCTGCTGCTATATGTATTCCACTACTTCCCGTTCCCGGTATCCCTACCGACATGGCATTTTTAACTATATTCGTACTTAAATATAGCTCTATACGCTCTGGTACTCCCTCTAAGTAGCTTTTGCCCTTAGCCGTAGCCATTGCTATAGCTATGGGCTCAGTACAGCCTAAAGCCGGTATAACTTCTGTCTTTAATAGCTCAGTAATTAAATTATAATTCATTTATTCTCCCCCTACCCCTATGCAGATATATAATTTAAAAATATAAATTAATAAAAACTCACAAATAAAACCTTTATAATAACCGTTTATAAATTAATTTAAACAAAAAAATACTTTTAGTACAAGTATATTCAACTAATTCTTATTAAAAAATGTAATAATTTTTCGTTTTTTCTTACTATTTGGAAAATTACTCTCAATGGATCTAACTTTTTAATAACTAATTAATTAATAAAAAAGCTATTATCANNTGATAATAGCTTTTTTATTAATATCAGTTGCTTCTAGCTTTACCTATAATACAGCACTTGAAGTTAAATACAATTGTCAATCAGTTCTTTGAATAGATTTAGCATAATCTCACTCTTTGATAACATCATTTCTGGATGCCATTGAACTCCAATAACGAATTTTTTATCTTTTAACTCTATGGCTTCTACAACCCCATCCTTTGAAAAAGCTGTTACTTCTAATCCTTCACCTATGTTTTTTAAACATTGATGATGAAAACTATTTACCATAATATTTTCCCCAAATAAATTAAACAATTTACTATTTTCCTTTATTTTTATATTATGGCACTGCTCATACCTTCTTGATTTTTGGATATGCATCAATGTTTCCTTTGGATATTCACTTAAATCTTGATATAAATCTCCATTTAAAAATACATTTAAAAGTTGGCATCCCTTACAAATACCTAATATAGGCTTATCTTCCTCTAAAGATATTTTTAATAGCTTAAATTGATATCTATCAATATCTTCTCTCATAAATCCTATTCCTTTATGCGGCTCATCTTTGTAAAATTTGGGATGAATATCATATCCCCCACCAAGTATTATTCCATTGCAGTTTAATAATTGAAGTTTTATTGTTTCTTCTTCTTCCGCAATAGGTAATATTATAGGTATTCCACCCGCTTTCTCTACTGCCTTTATATAATCTAAACTAATAGAAAATTTGTCTATTTCCCCTATGTTATCATCATAACTAGTAATAATATTTCCAACTATACCTATTAAGGGTTTTTTCATTTTCATCCCCCTATACAGAATTAATTAATTTATATTTTATACATGTTTAAAAATAGCTAGTGAAGGTGCTAAAACCTATACTTCTATATTGTTTTATAAAAGTATAGGTTATTTTATTCATAAATGAGTACGTTTATAAACTATATATACTTAAAGTTTTATAAATTTATAACTTCATAAAGTTCTTTTAATAATTTTACTTTAAAATTTATGAGTTTTTACAAGAAAAAAACTTGAACCTTTAATATTATTAAATTTATATAAAAAACCACTTACTATTTAAAATATAATTTAATAGAAGTGGTTTTTTTCAAAAATATATGCAATTATAACTAACCTTGAAAAATTATGTAGATTTAAAAATTTATTAGTAATTTTACTTAGAACAAATTAAAAATTAATAAATATTCTTTAAATATTTCCTGTAACTTCTATACATAGTGAATTCCCTAAGAAAGGTTTTAGTATTTTATTTCCTATTAACTATATCTCTTTTCTAAGAAAATAAGTAATGTAATTTGTCCTGCTAATAAACGAATTTTAATAAGCTTAATTTAGAGCTTATACATTTAACTCATTAGTGCTTTTTAATTCTAGTTTATGTTTAAAATAAAATGTGACTAAATTACCTAAAGGTATTAAATACAAATAAACTGCGAATATCAAAGATTTAGAACTCAATTCTAAATTTTGAAGCGGTATCATTGCCGCTATATTCCATGGAATCAATGGCGCTATTACTATAGCAGTATTTTCTAAATCTACTGCAAGAGAATAATTATCTATGTTTCTATCTCTATAACAATTTTTCATAAGTAAATGAGTCATCATTATCGCTAAAGCCTGTGTACATCCAAAAGCTGAAGCACATATGCTAGAAACAATAGTATATAAGAATATCTTAGGACGACTATCAGCTTTTTTCATAAGCTTTTCAATATAATCAAGCATTTTAGCCCCTTCAAATAGCCCCGCTAGTCCTGATGATATCATAACCATAGCACTTGATTTTATCATAGAAATAAGTCCTCCCCCTTTTATAATTCCAGCAAGAGGATTCCCCTGCGGAAGATTAAAACCCATAACTAAATATTTCATAATGTCTTTTACAGAAGCACTTTGATAAATTACTGCTATAAATGATGCTATCAATATACTTATGAACATTGAAGTTTTAACTTTAACTTTCAATATACATAATACAAGTATTGCTACTGCTGGAAGTAGTACTATTAGATTTATATCAAAATACTTCGTTATATCATTTAGTACATTTGATTCACTATAGTTTAATGGATAGTTAAGGGATAATACTAAATAAAAAATTATTGATAATGCTAAAGGTAGTATGGAGGTCTTTATCATATTTTTTATATTTGTATATAAGTCTGTATCAGTTATAGATGCCACAAGGTTTGCACTAGAAGACATAGGAGAGCATCTATCTCCAAAATAGACCCCCGCTATTATTGCACCACCTACCATAAGTTCATTTCCTCCACCAGCTCGTGCCATAAGCATCATAGATATACCTATAGTACCTACCGTACCAAAAGAAGTTCCTATAAGTAGTGATACTACTGCACTTAGTATAAAAGCTGATAGGATAAATAGATTAGGATCAATTAAATTAATTCCATAATAAACAATAGCAGGTACCGTTCCTGCTGCCATCCAAGCAGATATCAATGCCCCTATTAGAATAAATACCTCTAGTACTATAAGTGATTTTTTACTAGAATTAAAGATCATTTTTAAAGTTTCTTTTAAAGTGAAGCCTCTTCTTAAGGTAATAAAAGTAAAAATTAATAAAACTAATATCAATGAGTAAATTATATCTATGCCAGTTATAACTGCAAATAAAAATAAAATTGCAGAAACAACTATTCCTATTATAACGTCCATGTAATTCTCCTTTTATTAAAATTTAATTGTCCTTTTCTCTGTAATTATACCGTCAATCTTAATATCATACTCTTCCATAGGTACACTATCTATAATTTGTAATTCATAAGCAATAGCTATCTTTGGAACAGAATCTTTTACATCACTTAAGAATTTGTCATAAAAGCCTCCACCATATCCAATCCTTCCACCTTTTTCATCAAAAACAGCTCCAGGCATTAATATAAAATCTATATTATCTTTATTTATTTTTTCACAACTTTCACTAGGCTCCATTACTCCGAAATATCCACTTTCTAAATCAGAAAGAAAATTAATTTTAAAAACATCCATATACTTTTCTTCTTTTATTACTTTTGGTACTCCAACAGTTTTCCCCTGTGAAAGAGCATGTTCAATAAACTTATATGTGTCTACCTCACTTTTAAAACTTACAAAAGCAAAAATGGTATTAGCTTTTTTATACTCGTCACTGCTTATAAGTCTATTAAACACTTCTTCATCTATAAGTTTTTTATCTTCTTCGCATATTAGATCTCTTTTTTGTAAAATTTCTTTTCTTATTTCTTTTTTACTTTTTCTATTCATATAACCTCCTACTTTCATACCATAATAAAGCTCTTAGAATTATTTTATCATTTTCCCTATAAATTTACATACAAAAAATTAACTAAAACAAAAGCTAATAATCAAAACTATTAGCTCTTATTTTTACTTCTCTTATAATTAATTTGTAAGCAAAATTTTATTATAGATGTCTTTATTAATTTATTTTTTATTACATTTTTTGAACATTTATAGCTTGTAACCCTTTTTCTTTTTCTATAATATCAAACATTACTGATTCACCTTCATGCAGGTCTTTATCATGGCTTTTCTCTTTTACTTGAGAGTGATGTACAAAAACATCTTCTCCTTCACTACATGATATAAAGCCATATCCTTTTTTATTATCAAACCACTTTATTATTCCTGTTTCCATTATTAATCCTCCATTTCAAAATATAATATGCATTTAGCTTTTACAATTTTATACTTTTAATACTTTAAAATAGGAAAATATTTTTATAAAGTTTATTTGACAATTAATATTTTCTATAATGCTCTTAAAAATTCGCTCTTATAACTATTGCTACCTTTTAATGCGCTATTTATAGTATTTAATATCTTTTCTTTATCTAATGGTAATGCTCCCTTCAAACTTACATAATTAGAAGCATGATTATTAATTAATGTGTACCATATACCACTTCAAATCCAGCCTCTTCTAACGTAGCCTTCAATTTATCATACTCTTTACATTCTTCTTTTACACACAAGGCAATATGTATTCTTTTAACATTACACCTTTTTAACTGTTCAAACTTGTAAGACAACTCTTCTTTAAAATTTTTTCCGCATCCATTACAATGCATAAAACCAAATAATGAAACTTCCTCATTTTTATAAATTTCAAACCCTTTACTCTTATCATTAAAAGCTTGAAAACACCAAGCACCACAACAGTCATATGTAAGCTTATTACAAGCCAAAATAGCTATATTCATAATTTTCCTCCTATATAATCACCTAAAAATTATTTTTCTTTTATTAAATCCTTAAATCAATAAGCTGACATACAATAATTTTAATTATAGTCCTCTTAAAAATTCACTTTTATAATTATTACTATCTTTTAATGCACTATTTATAGTATTTAATATCTTTTCTTTATCTAAGGGCAATGTTCCTTTTAAACTTACATAATTAGAAGCATGATTACTCCTAAATACAGTATTTTCTGCATCTACATTTTCAATAAAAATTTTCATTTCTTCCATAACTTCTTGTGGGTTTAATAACTTAAACTCTCCATTTTGAACCCTATCATATAGCTTTGTATCTGGTTCTATCATCAGCGTTAAAAAACCTAAATAGTCAGGATTTATTTTACTTATAACCAGTGCAGATTCTACCCCATGCTCTTCTATATTTTCTTTTCCACCTAATCCAGATATTAGTGTCACTGAAAGTTTAATTCCACACTCCTTAACTTTTCTTCCCGCTACTATAATTTCTTGTGATGTTACACCTTTATTTACTTCTTTTAAGATTTTGTCACTGCCGCTTTCAATACCTAAATAAACTATTCCTATTCCTAAATCTCTTAATTCCTTTAAATCGTCTATAGATTTAATAAGTATGGATTTCGGAGAACCATAAACCCCAACTCTTTCGCATTCTGGAAAGATTTCTCTTATGGCTTTCAGTATAACCCTAAGCTTTTCCATGGGCATGATAAGTGCGTCTCCATCTGCAAGAAAGATTTTTTCTACTTTCTTATATCGACTTCTCGCCATATGCAAATCTTCGATTACTTCTTCTACTGGTCTTATTCTAAAATTCTTTTCCTTATACATACTACAAAAATTACATTTATTATGAGAACATCCTATAGTAGCTTGAATTATCAAGCTATATGCCTCACTTGGTGGTCTATAAACAGTACCTTCATATCTCATATAAAACTCGCTCCTTATTTCTTTTTTAATTAAAATACATAACTTATAATTTCTATCTTGTAAATATCCATGTATCTTTATTGCTTAATTTACTATTAAAACTATATCCATCTATATCAAATTCTTTTATTTCTTCAACTTTATCGATATGATTTTTGATAATGTAAGAAACCATAAGCCCCCTAGCAGCTTTGGCTTTCATTCCTATTACCTTATACTCACCATTTCTATTCTCTTTAAAAACTATATTTAGAATTCCGTATTCTTCACTTAATTTTTTCAAATCGATACTCTTTGAATATTCTTCTGAAGCAAGATTAACAATAGTTTTCTCACTATGATCTTTGATTTCTTCTGCCAATACAGATGTTATTTTTCCACCCCAAAAATTATATAAATTATCACCATAAGAATTTTTTAACTTTGTACTCATTTCTAATCTATATTCTTTTATTAAATCTAAAGGTCTGAGTATTCCATAAAGGCCAGATATAATTCTTAAATGATTCTGCGCAAAATTTATCTCTTCTTCTGAGAAATTTACAGGATTCATAGATTTATAAACTTGTCCATTGTAAGCAAATATTGCTTGCTTGACCTTATTACTCTCTTTGAATTTATTAAATCTTTCTATATTTAAATCAGCAATATTTTTACTTACTTTCATTAATTTCATAATCTCGTAAGAATTCATTGTTTTTAGCTCATCTATAAGCTCATTGCACTGAACTAAGAACCTAGGCTCTGTAGATTCCTCCAATATTAAAACTGAATCAAAATTTAATGACTTTGCTGGAGATATTATTGTTATCATTTTCATCACCTCAGTAATAATTATACTAAAAATTATGCAAATCTTTAATATTTTTAACCTATGTTGTATTTAAACTTTGTAGATTTGTCGAAAATATATTGATATTATTTTAACAAAACATATTGCTTTTTTCTTCCTATATGTTACAATATAGTTAGTTAAAAAAATAACAAACTTTTTTTGGGGGTAGTTTACATGAGTCAAGCGGAAAACTTAAATGTTACTAAAGAAAAAAATAAAGAAAAAAATTTAGAAGTTAAAACTCCTAATACACAAGAATCTATAGACTTATTAGTAAATAGAGCTAGAAAAGCTTATAACGAATTTTTGAATCTCAACCAAGAACAAATAGATAATATAGTGAAAAAGATGACCTTAGCGGCTCTTGCAGATCATAGAAAATTAGCTAAAATGGCCGTTGATGAAACAGGAATGGGCATATATGAAGATAAAATAACTAAAAACATTTTCGCATCTGAATATGTATATCATAGCATAAAAAAGATGAAAACTGTTGGAATTATAAGAGATAATGATGAAGAAGATTGTATGGATGTTGCTGAGCCTATCGGTGTTATAGCAGGTGTCACCCCTACTACAAACCCTACATCAACGACAATTTTCAAATCTCTTATTTCTATAAAAACTAGAAACCCTATAATTTTTAGTTTCCATCCTAGAGCTCAGCAATGTAGTGCTGAAGCAGCAAGAATAATTAGAGATGCAGCAATAGAAGCTGGTGCACCTGAGAACTGTATTCAATGGATTGAAACACCATCAATTGAAGCTTCTCAGCTATTAATGAATCATTCTGGCGTTGATATGATTTTAGCAACAGGTGGACCTGGAATGGTTAAATCAGCTTATTCTACCGGTAAACCAGCTTTAGGCGTTGGTGCTGGAAACGTTCCATGTTATATTGAAAAAACAGCAAACTTAAAAAGAGCAGTTAACGACTTAGTTATGAGTAAGTCTTTTGATAATGGTACAATTTGTGCTTCTGAGCAAGCAGTTATAATTGATAGAGATATTTCTGAAGGAGTTATTCAACTTTTAAGAGAATATAATTGTCATATACTTAACAAAGACGAAATGGATAAATTGGAAAAACTAGCAATCAACCCAAAAACTTGTTCTATGAATGCCGAGATAGTTGGGCAATCGCCAACAAAGATTGCTAAAATGATATCAATTGATATTCCACAAAATACCGAAATATTAATAACTCCACTGGAGGGAGTAGGCCCAGAATACCCACTTTCAAGAGAAAAATTAAGCCCAATACTATCAATGTATATTGTAGATAGTACTGAAGAAGGAATTAAAAAATGTGAAGAAATGATAGAGTTTGGCGGACTAGGCCACTCTGCTGTAATTCATACATCAAATGAAAAAGTTATAGAGGAATTCTCAAAAAGAGTTAAGGTTGGAAGAATCATTGTAAACTCTCCATCTTCTCAAGGAGCTATAGGTGATATTTATAATACAAATATGCCTTCATTAACTTTAGGCTGTGGTACTATGGGTAGAAATTCAACTACTCAAAATGTTAGCGCACAAAACCTTATAAATATTAAGAAGGTAGCAAAAAGGAGAGTTAATATGCTGTGGTTTAGAGTGCCTGAAAGAATTTATTTTGAACCAGGCTCATTACAATACTTGGAGAAATTAGAAGGAAAGAAAGCATTTATCGTTGCAGATAAATTTATGGATAAATTAGGATATGTTTCAAAAGTAATGTATCATCTAAAGAAGGCTAATATGGATATTAATGTATTCTTAGATGTTGAACCAGACCCATCTACAGAAACAGTTATGAAAGGCACAGATCAAATGAGAAGTTTTGAACCTGATGTTATTATAGCCCTTGGAGGAGGTTCTGCAATGGATGCTGCTAAGGGAATGTGGTTATTCTATGAAAATCCTGATGTTGAATTTGATGGATTAAAGCTTAGATTTATGGATATAAGAAAGAGAGCTTTTAAATTCCCTAAACTTGGTAGAAAGGCCAAAATGGTAGCTATTCCAACTACATCTGGAACTGGTTCTGAAGTTACTGCTTTTGCAGTTATTACAGATAAAACAAATGGTGTTAAGTATCCATTAGCAGATTACGAACTAACTCCTGACATCGCCATAATTGATCCAGAACTAGTTATGACTGTTCCACCTTCAGTTACTGCTGACACTGGAATGGATGTGTTAACTCATGCCATAGAAGCATATGTTTCTGTTATGGCTTCAGATTATACAGATGGATTAGCACTTAAAGCTATAGAATTAGTATTTAACTATCTACCAATAGCTTATAAAGATGGTTCTAATGCATTAGCTAGAGAAAAGATGCATAATGCTTCTTGCATAGCAGGGATGGCATTTACTAATGCCTTCTTAGGTGTTAACCATAGTATAGCTCATAAATTAGGTTCCGAGTTCCATATATCACATGGAAGAGCTAATGCTATAATGCTTCCTCATGTTATTAAATATAATGGAAGCAATCCAAGCAAATTAGTATCTTTCCCTAAATATGAATACTATATGGCACCAGAGAAATACAGGCAAATTGCTAAGCATTTAGGACTTCCATGTTCTACTGAAGAGGAAGGTATTGAAAGTTTAATTAACGCTATAAAAGATTTAATGAATGAACTTAATGTATCTTCTACATTATCAGAGTGTGGTGTTACAAAAGATCATTTAGATTCAGTTATCTATAACCTTGCTGATGAGGCCTTTGAAGATCAATGCACAACTGCAAATCCAAGACTTCCATTAGTTAAGGAAATTATAGAATTAATTCAAAATGCATACTAAATAAATTCCCCATGAAAATATTTATGAAGTATGGATACTAATCTGTTAAAACTTAAAGAGAAAAGCATGATGAAAAAATCATGCTTTTTTCTATTAATAATTAATCTAAAGTTTCATATATAAGCATTCCATTTATTATAGGAAGTACATTTATAACAGGTATTTCATAGGGATGAAGTTTTTTTACTACTTCTACAACTTCTTTTATTAATTCCCTTTTGCAGCAAAATTCAACCTTTGCTTCTTCTGCCTCACAAATCTCCCCCACTTCGCCATTAAAAGGATTAGCACCTTCTAGCGGTCTCCATGATCCTACAACCATAGAATAACTCATGCAATTATCATAATTTCCTCCTATAGTTAATGCCCCTATTTCATTTAATTTATATCTTAATTTATCTATATATTCCTTAGGTATAAATACTTCAACCTTTACTAATGAAAATTCCATGATTTTCTCCTTCTATTTCTAACTATTTAACTTATAATTACTGATGTTTACTCACAAAAGTAAAATTTATATTTTTTACTTTTCCCATATAATAATCTTTTTATTATATTCTAACTACACTAATAATGAATTCACTAAAATTAATGTTTTTAATTTCTTATTTAAAATCTAACAATTTCTAATTTTACTTGCACTAAAAGAAAAACCTTAAAATTTTTATATGAACTAATCTCTAATTTCAGACCTGTTAAAGAAGACGTGCCTGAAAAGTAATTACAATTCAATAAATCTCAAGATTTTCATTTTGTTAAGGCATATGAAAGAAAATAATAGACTAACGTACTAGTCTATTATAAGGATACAATGTAAAAATCTAATATATACTCTGAAAAATAAATTTTCTATAAAAGCAGTTTAATTCCTTAAAAATTAAGAATTAATAATTAAGAATGAAGAATTTAGGATAAAATTCACCCTTAGTGAATTTNNCATTCTTAATTTTTCATTCATAGAAAAGATTTTTTATTATAGAAATTGAAATCATGTATAAGTTAAATCTTATATTTTCCATGATGGCTTAATTAATTTGTATAACTGAGAGCCTTACTTCCCATACTAGCCCAAACTTTTTTAAAGGTTTCTTTATCTATTTTAGAATTTTTGCTTTCTTTTAATGGATCATTGTAATAAACATAATCTTTATCATATCCAGTTAAAAGCACTGCATGTTGATTGAAATGAACTTCTATCACTTTGTCTCCTTTTTTCCAAGAAGCATCCTTTGAAGGCATAGAAAAGTCATTAGTAATCCATGCTATAACTGGTCTTTTCATACTTAGGTATACTTCCAATTCTCTGTAATCACTTTTAGTTAAGTCCACTGGTTTAGGCATTATATATTGCTGCATAAGTGGCATTAATGGTCCAGGATCAACAGAATATCCTGGCGAATATTTCCCAGTGATATCTCCTACAAATCCTTCATCTGGGTCTCCCCATTTGATTATTTTCCCATAGCCATCATACTTTATACTGGTAGTATCCTTTTTAACTTTATTAGCTAAGGTCATCTTATCTATTTTGACTCCCTTATATTGCAAAAGCATAGTTAAAGACGTAATTTCACATCCATTTTTAAGCTCTGGCAACTGATTTATAGGATCTATATCAAGTATTATTTTTTCAGGTAATTTTTTTTCATTTCCCTTAAGTTCTTTTTCTTGTTTAGCCCTTATAGCTGCCAATTCTTTTTCTCTTTCAGCTTTCATATCTGCCTCTTTTTCAGCCTTTATTTTAGCTTCTTTCTCAGCTTTTTCTTGTTCCTTCTTTTTTTTCTCTTCCTCTTTCCTCTTTTTTTCCTCTTCCTTTTGCTTTTGTTTTTCTATTTCTTCTTTTTCTATTTTAGTTAAAAATCCTTCGCTAATTTGTCCTGAAGACTTTATACTGTGTATTTGATTCTTAATTGCACTTTCCTCGGCACTAACATTTATATAATTGTAGAAAGCTACAGATAATAAGCATAATAAAAGGATAAAAGTTATTATAGGAAATTTTCTCTTTTTCTTCATATAATTCACCTTTCTCATGTTTTAGACATCTTCAAAAATAATACACTGATCTATTATTTTTTGAAGATGCCTTAAAGAAATAAAGAATACTTCTCTATTAAATATAACGTAATATTGCTACATTTCTTTATATTGTACACTGATTATATAAAGATAGCATTAATAAATTAACTATCTATTTTTTCAATTTTAAATACATTAATTACATCTACATCAGGACAACAAATTAATACTTCACCATTGTCTTTACTTCCTGGAATAGTTCCACCATATCTTAATATATCTACATAAGGAAAAGCTACATGCATAGCCATAGGACAAAGCTTACCTCTATCACTATCAAAATCAAAACTATCTCCTATTTTATGTCCATAATGACATCCGCATTTTCCTTTTTTATCTACTAAAGTAATCTTAATTTTTGGTCTTTTACTCATAGAAAATCCCCCTTTTACCTTATCTATTCTAATTATAGCAGACAATATAAATCAATTCACAATGCAAAATTCACAATTGAAGTAGAAATTATTTTTTAGCAAAATAATTTCTTTAATGTACTTTTTAACTAGCAATATATTGCTAGTTCTCCACCTCTGGGGAACAGTAGT
>NZ_DKLM01000090.1 GCF_002455975.1 Clostridium sp. UBA6640 | reverse complement strand
GATGTTGAAAATTTTATAGCTTCAACAGAAATTAATGAAACTGTTATCGTAGGAGGAATTGGAGCTATAAGTTATGAAGTTGCTTCTGCGTTCCCAAATCCAATGAGAATAGGTGGAAAAAATAGATTTGAAACAAATATAAATGTATTATCTACTTTTGGAAATTGGTTAAGTTATGATGAAGTTTACGTAGCAACAGGTATGAACTATCCAGATGCATTATCTGGAAGTGCAGCTGCAGCAATGACAGGTTCACCATTAATTTTAACAACTGCAATTGGTATAGATCCTAATACATATATATATGCGAATTTTTTAAGAGCTAAAAAAGTTTACGGATTAGGTGGACAAGCAGTTTTAGGTGATGGAGTTTTATCATGGATTGAAGAATTAGCTCAATATCTTGAGGTCCAAAATATAAAATCAGAACCTGTAACTGTTAATAAAGGTCAATTTGCTATATTACCAAGTGCAGTGTTTGTTTTACCAGATGGAAAAACAATTAATCAAGCATTACCTAAAATAGTAGAAATACAATGGCAAACTGAAGATTTAGTTATAGATACTTCTGTAGCAGGAGAAAAAATCTATACTGGTGTTGTAAAAGGACATGATATAAATGATGATAAATACAAAGTAGAATTAAAAGTCATAGTAAAATAGATTTTAGTTCAATTGTATAGTAAAAATGGAGAAGTAACAAAAACTTCTCCATTTTTGTTTGTAAAATAGTTAAAAAATAATATAAAAAAGGAATAACCAATAAATATAGAATTGTATGTAGTAATAATAATTTAAATATTGGAGGGATTTCCATGGAAATAGAAGTTATGAAGTTATCAGTCATTAATGAAGAAAATTTAGAAAAGATAGCAAAATTTATAGCAGCAATAAATATGAGAAAAGAAAATCATATAGGATATTGTGGAGATAATAAAGAGGAGATATTAGAGACCCTAAAGGAAGATTTTTTACCTAATAAAAGCTTAATGTTTTTAAGTGGTGAAAAAGAAATAGTAGCTGTATTAGGTGTAGATTTAGATATTGAAAATGAAACAGCAGAAATTCATGGCCCTTTTGTAGATGAAAAATATAGTGTGGATCTTGCTTTAAAGTTGTGGAATAATATATTGCCTTTAATACCTAAGAAAATAAATAAAGCAAATATGTTTTTTAACTATAAAAATTCTTTAGCTATGGAATTTTCTAATAGTTTGAATTTTACTTTTAAAAGCAATGAGTTTGTACTATCACTAAATAGAGAGGACAGGATAGAGAACCTTAGTGATGGAGTGAGAACTTTGAAAGATGATGAAAAAGAAGAGTTTATAAAGCTTCATGATAATATTTTTCCTAATACTTACTATAGTGGAGAAATGATAGTTAATAAAATAAATTCAAAAAATAAAGTTTATATATACAAAGAGAAAGATGAAATTCAAGGATATATCTATGTAGAGATATGTCCAGAAGCTAAGCAGGGGAACATAGAATATTTAGGAGTTAAGCCTAATTCTAGAGGGCGTGGATTAGGAGTTAAGTTATTAAGTATGGCAATTGATTTTGTATTTTCCCATGATACTATAATGGAGATAATTCTTTGTGTAAATTGTGATAATGAAGCAATTAAATTATATAAAAAATGCGGATTTAAGGAAAAGAATTTTTTGAAATTCTATCAGCTATATTTATAAAATTAAATAAAATTTTAATCTATGAAAATACTAGAAAGCTATTTTAATTTACATTCTAGTATTTTTGTTTTGCAATTTATTGTAATGATTTAAAGATTTTTAATTAATGTTTTTAAAAATGCAACAAAGTATTTGTAGTTGACTTATTTAGATATCTAATAGATGAGTAGATAATTATATATATATCCTATTGGAAAAATAATTTAATAAGTGTTAACATTACCATGGAAATTCATATTAATGAAAACTCAAAAGATAGGTGATAGAGTTTATGAAAATTGCAATAAATAATTTAACAAAAACATATGAAAATGTTAAAGCTGTGGACAATCTAAGTATAACAATAGAACAAGGTGAATTTGTTACTATATTAGGGCCTAGTGGTTGTGGAAAGAGTACATTACTTTTCATGATATCAGGTATCTTAGAGCCTACAAAAGGAGAAATTCATTTTAATGATGCAAAAATTAATGATGTTTCTATCGAAGATAGAAATATTGGAATGGTATTTCAAAATTACTCTTTATATCCCCATATGACCGTTGTGGAAAATTTAATGTTTCCATTAAAGATGAAGGGAATAAAGAAGAAACAAGCTTTAGAAAAAGCAAAAGAAATTAGTAAGCTAATTCATGTTGAAGAATTGTTAAATAGGAAACCAAAGGAGCTTTCAGGAGGACAGCAGCAAAGAGTTGCAATTGGAAGAGCAATTATTAAGGAGCCTACAGTCTTACTTATGGATGAACCTTTTTCCAATCTTGATGAAGCATTAAGAGTAGAAATGAGAGAAGAGATTAAGCTTCTCCAAAAGAAGACTGGTATAACGACTTTATTTGTAACCCATGATCAAGAGGAAGCGCTCAGTATATCAGATAAGATTTTGCTCATGAGTCAAGGAAAAGATATACAATATTCTACTCCTAAAGAACTTTATGATAATCCAAACTCTATTTTTTCTGCCTCATTTATTGGAAATCCCAAAATAAATTTACTAGAAAAGGATGATTACATAACAAATATCATTAAGAAAGATAAAAATCTTAATGAAGGAACTATAGCTATAAGACCAGAGGATATAGAAGTAAGAAAAATAGAAGAAAATATAAATAAAAATAATCTTCAAGGAACCATTGAAGATGTACAATCTATGGGAAAAGATATTTACTTAAAAGTAAGAGTCGGAGAAAGTCTACTTCGTGTAATTACTACAAAGCATACAAGCTTTCTTTATAAAGATAGAGTGGTCTTAAATTTTAAGAGAATTCATAATTTAAAGGAGTGAAGTATGAATAGAAATAAAAAAGTTATATTTTACTTACTTCCTAGTCTTATTATAATTTTATTGTTTCAAATATATCCGATAATTAATGTCTTATCTATGAGCTTCTATATTAAATTTGATTATATAAAAGATATTGTTTATGAGAAAGGACTGGGAAACTATAAATATGTGCTTACAGATCCAGATTTTTATTTAGCATTAAAAAATACTTTTATATATGTTTTATTATCAGTACCAGTATCTATAACTATAGCTTTAATTTTTGCATTAATACTTAATAGTAATATAAAATTCAAAGAAGTTTTTAGGAGTGTATATTTTTTACCTTTTGTTACATCCGCTGTAGCCATTTCTATAGTTTGGCGATGGATATTTAGTAGCGATTATGGTCTTATGAATAATATTATAGGATTATTTAATATAGCACCTCAGGAATTTTTAAATGAAAGTTCTTGGACAATACCTCTTTTAATATTTTTAAATATTTGGAGGGGCATTGGGTACAAAATAGTTATATTACTAGCGGGACTTCAAAGTATAGACAAAAAGTATCAATATGCAGCAATGATAGATGGAGCATCAAAATGGAAATGTCTTAAGGAAATAACTATACCACTATTGTCGCCAACTATATTCTTTTTGTCTATAACTTCTGTAATTGGCAGCTTTAAATTATTTGATGAAGTTTTTATACTTTATGATAAAAAACCGGGACCTTTAAAAAGTGGTATGACTATTGTATATTATATTTTTAATAAATTTTATATGAATTGGCAATTTGCTACAGCAGCAGCTGCCGCATTTGTACTTTTTATAATAATTTTTATATTTACTTTGATACAGCTTTTCATAGGAAAGAAAAAAGTACATTACTAAGGGGGCGAGGCTATTGAAGGAGAAAAAATTACTTAATGTATTTAAATATATTTTTTTATTAATAGGTGTAACATTTATTTTACTACCTTTTATATGGATGATATTGACTTCACTAAAAGATTTAAGTGAGATATTTTCCAAAGATATAGTTTTATTCCCTAAAAGTTTAAAATGGGAAAATTATATAGAAGTATTTAAGTTAGATCAATTTGCAAGGCATCTTTTTAATAGCATAATTGTAACAATTTTTATAACTTTGGGAGAATTGTTTACTACAATTTTAGCTGCATTTGCTTTTTCAAATTTTAAATTTAAAGGTAGGGATTTATTGTTTACATTGCTTTTAGGAACAATGATGGTTCCAAGTGAGGTTCTTGTAATACCTAACTTTGTTTTATTAAGTAAATTAGGATGGATAGATACTTACAAAGCATTAATAATTCCCTGGTGTGCAAGTGTATTTGCAATATTTTTTCTACGTCAGTATTTTTTAGGAATACCAAAGGAGCTTTATTATGCTGCCAAGGTGGATGGATGTAGCGATTTTAAATATCTTTGTACTGTAATGGTACCAATAGCTAAACCAGCTATAGTTACCTTAGCTATATTAAAAATAATAAATAGTTGGAATGCTTTTATGTGGCCACTTGTTGTAACAAATTCAGAAGAAATGAGAACTCTTCCTACAGTACTTGCCAAATTTTCATCAGAAGTAGGCATGGATTACAATTTATTAATGGCAGCAACAACAATAATAATTTTACCTATGATAATTATTTACATACTACTATCTAAACATATTATAAATAGTGTAGGTAGTAGTGGAATAAAGGGTTAATCATACATAAAAAGAAAGAAGGGGTTTATGTGAAGAAAAGAATATTAGCTATAATTTTAGCTGGAATTACAATTTTATCAACGGTAGGTTGTAGTAAGGTTGAAAATAACAATGGCGAAGAGACAAAATTAGCAATTTCTACTGAAATTACGGATAATGTAGAAATTCAATTTTGGCACTCTATGAAAGGAGAAAATGAAGAGGCACTTAAAAAAATAACAGAGGATTTTGAAAAAGAGAACAGCAATATTAAAGTAAAACTGGTAAATCAAGGTGATTATAGAAGTCTATTTGAAAAACTTATGGGAGCAGCAAAGAGCAGTACATTGCCTAATATAACTCAAATATATTGCAATAGATTATCTTGGTATATTGATAAAGATTTAGTAGAAGATTTAAAACCATACATAGATAACAGTCAAGTAGGACTATCTAAGGAAGAAGTAGAGGATATTTATCCTGTATTTTTAGATGACGGCCTTTGGGGAGAAAACCAATATGCCCTTCCTTTTAATAAAAGCCAAATGGTGCTTTACTATAATGAAGATATGCTTAAAGAAAAAAATGTAGAGGTTCCAAAAACATGGGATGAATTTAAAGAAGCAGCAGAGAAATTAACTGTAGATAATAATAAAGATGGAAAACCAGAGGTTTATGGAGTCGCTTTTCCAAATAATATTTCAACAGATATAGCTATTTGGGTTAGACAAGCTGGTGAAGAAGTTATAGATGAAGAATCAGATAAAATTAATTTTAATACGGGAGAAACTAAAGAAGCAGTTAATCTTATTAACGATATGATCCAAAGTAAAGTTGCTAGACTTGCCGGAGAGGATAAAAATCCAAATAATACCTTAACTCAAGAAAAAGCGGCAATGTGTATAGCATCAACTTCAGCAATTCCTTATATTGAAAAATCAATGAAAGGAAATTGGTCTTTAGCACCATTACCAACTTATAAAGAAGATGCACAGCTTTATTATGGAACTAATGTTGCTGCTTTTAACACTGGCAGTAAAGAAGAAAAATTAGCTTCTTGGTTATATATTAAATATTTGATTAACACAGAAAATACTGCATACTTCTCAATGAAGACTGGCTATATACCAGTTAGGAAATCAGCTTTAGAACTTGATGATTATAAAAAATTCTTACAAGAAAATCAACGAAAAGAAATTCCTATGAAAACATTAGATAAAGGATATAGTGGAGCTAGATCAATAGGGGTTATTCCAGCTTTAGATGTATTAGGAGAAGAACTTGAAAAAGTATTTGCCAATGAAAAGTCAGTAGATGAAGCTTTAAAAGATGCACAGGAAAAAGGGGAAAAAGCAATGCAAGAAGCTAGAAGTAATTAGTTTCTTAAATAAATTATAGGGTTCCACAATGAAAATTTAACTTATACGTGATTTTAATTTCCATAACAAA
>NZ_DKLM01000049.1 GCF_002455975.1 Clostridium sp. UBA6640 | reverse complement strand
ACACACAATTAAAATGGATAATAGCACTATGCTAAAAGATATAGTAAATTGCAATCTTGGCGAAGTTAATGATTTCACTGGAATAGATGCTAAGGGAAAAGTTGCTCTTATAAAAAGAGGAAATATATCCTTTGCTGAAAAGATAGATAATGCTCAAAAAGCAGGAGCTAAGGCTGTAATAATGTATAACAACGAGAGTGGAGAAGACAGCTTGATTAATATGGCTGAGGATCCAGTAGTTAAAATACCTGCTATTTTCGTAGGAAATACTCTAGGTAAGACTATAGCAACAAGCATAGCTAATGACAATCCTTATACAATAAAAATGGGAACAGGAGTTATGTTTTTACCTAATGAGGGAGCAAATGATTTTTCTATAAGTACTTCTTGGGGATGTGCGCCGGATCTATCATTTAAGCCACAGGTATCAGCACCAGGTGGAAGTATATATTCAACTCTTAATAACAATGCTTATGGAAATATGAGTGGAACATCTATGTCAGCACCACATATATCTGGAGCAATGTCAGTTATAAGAGAAGCATTAAAGAAAGATTTACCAACTATTAATGGTAAAGACAGTGTAGAATTTGCAAAGATATCTATGATGAATACGGCAAAACCTCAGTATGAAACTCCACAGGAAGGATTGGAGGCTAGACCTTTCTCTCCAAGAAGACAAGGAGCAGGTATGCTTCAATTAAATGAAGCTGTAAGAAATAGAATTAATGTAACTCATAAGGGAGAGGCATCTGTAGCATTGAAGGAAATTAAGTCAGATAAAGTATCCTTTGAGCTAGACATTAAAAATTATGGAAATAAGAATGCAACTTATATATTAGGGGTTGAAGGCGGAGTATTAACAAATAATGTTCAAAACAATATTGCACAAATAACTCCATATGATGATGTATTGCCTCAAGATAAAGCTAACTTAAGTTTTAGTGATAAGGAAATCACTATAAAAGCAAATAGTTCAAGAAAAGTTACAGTTACATTATCATTAAAAGATGTAAATTCAGAGAGCTTTATTGAAGGATTTGTAAAATTTACTTCTAAAGACGAAAAAGAAAATCCAAACTTATATGTACCTTTTATGGGATTCTACGGAGATTGGTCTAAAGAAAGAGTAATAAGTGATTGGAGATGGGAGAAGCCAACAAGTTTTCCAGGTATGCTTAATTTAAGTTCAGGTATAGCATCTCAGGTTCAAGGAAGTTATGTATATTTAGGAGAAGAGGATAATGGAAAATTAATTGATGCAGTAATTTCACCTAATGGAGATGGCAATTTAGACACTGTTGTGCCAGTATTATACAAGCTAAGAAATATAAAGACTGCAAGGACAGAATTAATTGATAAAGATGGAAAAATACTAGGTGAAGTTGGATATCAAGATAATATGAGGAAACAAGTATATAGTAGTCCGGATGGAAAAGGAAAAGGTGTTTATCTATATCCAGACCTAGCTTGGGATGGAACTTATTATGATGTTTCCAAAGGAGGTAAGGTTGTACCTAAGGATGGAGAGTACTTTTTAAGATACAATTTTTATGTGGATTTACCAAATGCCAAACCACAAAAATATGATATTCCTGTGATAGTTGATACAGAAATTCCAGAGGTTAAAATATTATCTAGTAAGGTAACTGATAAGAAAGAATATAAACTGGAATGGGAAGTTAAAGATTATTCAGGTGTTTCATCCTATGATGTAACTCTTAATAAAAAGAAAATACCAAATAAAGATATAGTATTTGATGGAAATAAATATAGTGTTAATTTAAATTTAACTGAAAATGAAGCTAATGATATTTCTATAATAACTGTAGATAAAGGACTTAATGTTGCAATAACTCCATTTACTGTTAAACATGGCGTTGTAGAAAAGTCTATAGTGACTTTTGATAATATAAACCCATCAGCGGTGGAGTGGAATGAAACTTCTTTTGACAGTAAAGGATTATATGAGATTAAGGGAAGGGTAAGTAAACCACTAAATAAATTACAAATAAATGGAGAAGATGTAACTGTAAAAGAGGATTTAACTTTTAAATATGCAGTAAATAGGGCTAAGCTAAGAGAAGGTACTAATAATTTAAGAGTTTATGCAGAAAATCTTGATGGAACCATAGCTTCAGTGAAAATAACATCAACTGAACAAGCATTGGCAGATTATGCTATTAAAATTTTCTTAGATACAGAAGATCCAATTATGAATTTAACATCTCCTACAGTAAGTGAAAATGGAGAAATACTAATTGGTAAAGATAAAAATTATGTAGATTTACAAGGATGGGTTGGAGATAGTGGATTTGGATATACTTTCTATATAAATAATAGAGTTATTAAAAAAGTAGCAGTAGAAGGAGAATATGGAGTAGACAAATCCAGATATGACTTTAATGAAAGAATAGAAGTTAAAGAAGGGGATAAAATACAGCTTAAAGTTGAAGATATGATGGGACATATAGTTATAAAAACTTTAACTGTTAAGACAAGCCAAGGTCCTAATTTAACTGTAACAGGTGTAGAAAGTGGAAAATCTTATAGATCAGTTACACCAAAGGCTATAGTTGATAAGAAGGTGAAAGTTAAAGCTACTTTAAATGGAAAACCACATATTATGGGTTTCCCAATTATTATAAGGGGAGATTATGAACTTAAAGTTACAGCTACTGCACCTGATGGAACTTATACAGAAGAAGTTATTAAATTTAAGATAGATAGAACTGCTCCAGTAGTAAATATAAAAAATATTGAAAATAACAAGGTGTACAATATAGACATAGTTCCAGTGATAGAAACAGAAGAAGGTGCTACAATAACAGCTACACTAAATAAAAAGCCTTATGAATTAGGAACTCCTATTGGAGATACTGATGGAAAGTATGAATTAAAAGTTACTGCTACTGACGAAGCTGGAAATACAGGCAGTGCTACTGTGAAATTCAAAATAGATAAAAGTAAAAACAATAAAGAAGATAATGGAAAGAATCTTATAGAAGAAAATGTGAAGGAGAAAATGGAAGAGAAAAAAGAAGATAAAGTAGAAAATAAATTGGAAGAGAATGTAGAAGATAAAGTAGAAGAGAATGTAGAAGATAAAATAGAAACAATGGAAATCACAGAATAAGATTAATTAAAATATTACTGGATAGTTGCTATCCAGTAATATTTTTATGTTAAAAACTACTTTAACCAATGGAGAATTGACGATTGTGGTTAAAGTTAATTCTTACGAATTAATTTCTTTGAATGGATTTTCTTGGCTAGCAATTTTATATTGCTAGTTTTTTTAGATATCTAATAATTCGATAATATATGGCGAACACTGCTTACCGCTACAGCTAATCAATTCTAAATTTCTCAGTTTTCACTGAGAAATATCCATAATTATTCATCCTTCATTCTTAATTTTAAAATTCTGAATTTAATACACAATAATTTAATACAAATATTATATTTGTAACAGATTTTTAATTTACCTAACTGATTTCAAGTATTTGTAAATTTTTATTGGATATCCTTAATTATTTGTAAATATTAACCTAAAATACAAGTATTTGTTTTATAATTTAAATGAGGCTATATATAAAATAAAAATTAAAGTATTATATTTACATTTATTCTATTTTGAGGAGGGGTCTTATGATAAGTAAAAAAATTCGAACGTTAAGTATTATTACAACAGCTATGGTTATTTTTTCATCTACAAGTGGGGTTAAAGCTTATGCAAGGATTGAACCCAATATAAACAATGAGAAGAATATGTCAATGGATGAAAAAGATAAGATAAATAGCATAATAAAAAATATGAAATTTGAAGGGGTGGATTTAAAAGAGCAAGATCCAGAAGAGGTAGTAAGGGTTATAGTTGAAGTAGAAGGAAAATCTGCAGTAGATATGTCTACTAATGGAGAAAGAATAAATACTCAAGATGTCAGCAGAATAAAAAATGATATTAAAAGCATACAATCAAAAGCTAGTAACTTACAAGGTGCTCAAATAAGACATAGTTATGGAACACTAATAAACGGATTTAGTATGAATATAAAGAGAAAAGAGATGGATTCATTAAAGAAAATACCTGGTGTAGTTAGCGTTAAAGAAGCTAATGTTTATTATTTGGACATGACTAATGCTAAAGATCTTACTCAGGTTTATACTGAATGGGGTAACTATGGATATAAAGGAGAAGGAACGGTAGTTTCCATAATAGATACTGGTATAGATTATACACATAAAGACATGAGAGCACCTCAAAATTCATCAAAAAACAAATTGAATGAATCAAAAGTTAAAGAATTAGTGAAATCAGGTGCATTAGAAGCAGGACAAAGTTGGTTAGATAAAACAGCTGTGAAAGGNNTTATAGATACTCAATATGATGCCTCTATGCATGGTATGCATGTTGCTGGAATTGTAGCAGCTAATGCCAGTGATGAAGATGTGAAAAACATGCAGGGAATACAAGGGGTAGCTCCAGAAGCACAACTGTTGGCAATGAAAGCATTTTCTAATGGACCACGTCCAGGTGCTTCTACAGATGATGTTGTAGCAGCGATAGAGGATTCAGTATTACTAGGTGCAGACGTTATAAACATGAGTTTAGGATCGGCAGCAGGCTTTGTAGATGTCAATGATGCAGAACAAAAGGCTATAAAAAAAGCTTCAGATGCAGGAGTTGTAGTAGTAGTTTCTGCTGGAAACTCTTCCTATCAAACACAACCACTTAACGACCCTAATAAAAAAGATATTAGTACAGCAGGTGCGCCAGCATTAGCTAGAGATGCATTTATGGTGGCGAATTATAATAATTCATTTATAACTCGACCATCTGTAGATTTATGCGATAAAGATGGAAATCCTATAAAAGACGAAGATGGACAAACAGCAAGATTTCCATATGCAGAACACACAATTAAAATGGATAATGGCACTATGATAAAAGATATAGTAAATTGCAATCTCGGCAGAATTAATGATTTCACTGGAATAGATGTTAAGGGAAAAGTTGCTCTTATAAAAGCAGGAAATATAAATTTCACTGACCAGATAATTAATGCTCAAAAAGCAGGAGCTAAGGCTGTAATAATATATCATCCTTATAACGACAGCTTGATTAATATGGCTGAAGATAAAGCAATTAATATACCTGCTATATTTGTAGGGAATAAGTTAGGCACAACTATAGCTAATGGTAACCCATACACACTAAAAGTGGGAACAGGATCTATGTCTTTACCTAATGAAAAAGCAAATGATTTTTCTATAAGCACTTCTTGGGGATGTGCGCCGGATCTATCATTTAAGCCACAAATATCAGCGCCAGGTGGAAGTATATATTCAACACTTAATAATAATGCTTATGGAAACATGAGTGGAACATCTATGTCAGCACCACATATATCTGGAGCAATGTCAGTTATAAGAGAAGCATTAAAGAAGGATTTACCAACCATTAATGGTAAAGATAGTGTAGAATTTGCAAAAATATCTACGATGAACACAGCAAAACCTCAGTATGAAATTCCACAGAAGGGAATGGAGGCTAGACCTTTCTCGCCAAGAAGACAAGGAGCTGGTATGCTTCAATTGAATGAAGCTGTAAGAAATAGGATTAATGTAACTCATAATGGAGAGGCATCTGTAGCATTGAAGGAGATTAAGTCAGATAAAGTATCCTTTGAGCTAGATATTAAAAATTATGGAAACAAGGATGCAACTTATATATTAGGAGTTGAAGATGGAGTATTAACAAATAATATTCAAAATGATGTTACGGAAACAACTCCATATGATGACGTATTACCTCAAGATAAAGCTAACTTAAGCTTTAGTGATAAGGAAGTTACTATAAAAGCAAATAGTTCAAGAAAAGTTACAGTTACATTATCATTAAAAGATGTAAATTCAGAGAACTTTATTGAAGGATTTATAAAGTTTACTTCTAAAGATGAAAAAGAAGATCCAAACTTATATGTACCTTTTATGGGGTTCTATGGAGATTGGTCTAAAGAAAGAGTAATAAGTAATTGGAGATGGGAGAAGCCAACAGGGCTCCTAACTAACCTTAATCGTGATTATGATATTAATCTAAGTTCAAGTATAGTATCTGAAGTTGGAGAAAAGTATGTATATTTAGGAAAAGTAGATAACGGAAAATTAATTGATGCAGTAATTTCACCTAATGGGGACGGCTATTACGATACTATTATTCCAGTATTATATAAGCTAAGAAATATAAAGACTGCAAAGACAGAATTAATTGATAAAGATGGAAAAATTCTAGGTGAAGTTGGATATCAAGATAATATGAAGAAGCAAGTGCTTAATGCCCCTAATGGAAGCGGATTAAAGGTTGATCTATATCCAGAACTAGCTTGGGATGGGAAATATTATGATGTTTCTGAAGGATGTAAGGTTGTACCTAAGGATGGAGAGTATATTTTAAGATACAATTTCTATGTGGATTTACCAAATTCTAAACCACAAAAATACGATATTCCTGTGATAGTTGATACAGAAATTCCAGAGGTTAAAATATTATCTAGTAAAGTAACTGATAAAAAAGAATACAAACTAGAGTGGGAAGTTAAAGATTATTCTGGTGTTTCATCTTATTATGTAACTCTTAACAAAAAGGAAATACCAAATAAAGATATAGTATTCGATGGAAATAAGTATAGTGTTAATTTAAATTTAACTGAAAATGAAGCTAATGAAATTTCTATAATAACTGCAGATAAAGGGCTTAATATTGCAGTAACTCCATTCACTGTTAAACATGGTGTTGTAGAAAATTCTATAGTGATTTTTGATAATATAGATCCATCAGCAGTAGAATGGGATGAAACTTCTTTTGACAGTAAAGGATTATATGAAATTAAAGGAAGAGTAACTAAACCATTAAATAAATTACAAATAAATGGAGAGGATGTAATTGTAAAAGGAGATCTAACTTTTAAGTATGCAGTAGATAAAGCTAAACTAAGAGAAGGTACTAATAACTTAAGAGTTTATGCAGAAAATCTTGATGGAACTATAGCTTCAGTGAAAATAACATCAACTAAACAAGCATTGGCAGATTATGCAATTAAAATTTTCTTAGATACAG
>NZ_DKLM01000018.1 GCF_002455975.1 Clostridium sp. UBA6640 | reverse complement strand
ATTTTAATAGCATAATCTGCCAGTGCTTGCTCAGTTGATGTTATTTTCACTGAAGCTATAGTTCCATCAAGATTTTCCGCATAAACTCTTAAGTTGTTAGTACCTTCTCTTAGTTTAGCTTTATTTACTGCATACTTAAAAGTTAAATCTTCTTTTACAGTTACATCTTCTCCATTTATTTGTAATTTATTTAATGGTTTAGTTACTCTTCCTTTAATTTCATATAATCCTTTACTGTCAAAAACAGTTTCATTCCATTCCTCCACTGATGGATCTATATTATCAAAAATCACTATAGAATTTTCTACAACACCATGTTTAACAGAAAACGGAGTTACTGCAACATTAAGTCCTTTATCCACAGTTATTATAGAAATATCATTAGCTTCATTCTCAGTTAAATTTAAAGTAACACTATATTTATTTCCGTTACAAACTATATCTTTATTTGGTATTTTCTTTTTATTAAGAGTTACATCATAAGATGAAACACCAGAATAATCTTTAACTTCCCATTCCAGTTTGTATTCTTTTTTATCAGTTACTTTACTAGATAATACTTTAACCTCTGGAATTTCTGTATCAACTATCACAGGAATATCGTATTTTTGTGGTTTAGAATTTGGTAAATCCACATAGAAATTATATCTTAAAAGATACTCTCCATCCTTAGGTACAACCTTACTTCCTTTGGAAACATCATAATAAGTTCCATCCCAAGCTAGATCTGGATATAGATAAACACTCTTTCCTTTTCCATTAGGATCCCCATATACTTGTTTCCTCATGTTATCTTGATATCCAACTTCACCTAGTATTTTTCCATCTTTATCAATTAATTCTGTTCTTGCAGTCTTTATATTTCTTAGCTTATATAATACTGGCACAACAGTATCCAAGTTGCCGTCTCCATTAGGTGAAATTACCGCATCAATTAATTTTCCATTATCCTCTTCTCCTAAATATACATAACTTCCTTCAACCTGAGATGCTATACCTGAACTTAAATTAAGCGTACCTGGGAAACTTGTTGACTTCTCCCATCTCCAGTCACTTATTACTCTTTCTTTAGACCAATCTCCATAGAATCCCATAAAAGGTACATATAAGTTTGGATTTTCTTTTTCATCTTTAGAAATAAATTTTACAAATCCTTCGATAAAACTCTCTGAATTTACGTCTTTTAATGATAATGTAACTGTAACTTTTCTTGAACTATTTGCTTTTATAGTAATTTCTTTATCACTAAAGCTTAAGTTGGCTTTATCTTGAGGTAATACATCATCATATGGAGTTATTTGAGCAATATTATCTTGAACATTATTTGTTAATACTCCATCTTCAACTCCTAATGTATAAGTTGCATCCTTATTTCCATAATTTTTAATGTCTAACTCAAAGGATACTTTATCTGATTTAATCTCCTTCAATGCTACAGATGCTTCTCCATTATGAGTTACAGTAATTCTATTTCTTACAGCTTCATTTAATTGAAGCATACCTGCCCCTTGTCTTCTTGGAGAGAAAGGTCTAGCCTCTATTCCCTCCTGTGGAGTTTCATACTGTGGCTTTGCTGTATTCATCATAGATATCTTTGCAAATTCTACGCTATCTTTACCATTAATGGTTGGTAAGTCTTTCTTTAATGCTTCTCTTATAACTGACATTGCTCCAGATATATGTGGTGCTGACATAGATGTTCCACTCATGTTTCCATAAGCATTATTATTAAGTGTTGAATATATACTTCCACCTGGTGCTGATATTTGTGGCTTAAATGATAAATCCGGTGCACATCCCCAAGAAGTACTTAACGCAAAATCATTTGCTCCCTCATTAGGTAAAATCGTAACTCCTGTTCCAACTTTTATTGTATATGGATTATCATTAGCTATGCTTGTTGCTATAGTCTTACCTAGAGTATTTCCTACAAATATAGCAGGTATTTTAACTGCTGGATCTTCAGCCATTTTAATCAAACTGTCTTCGCCACTCTCATTGTTATACATTATTACAGCCTTAGCTCCTGCTTTTTGAGCATTGACTATCTTTTCAGCAAAGGATAAATTTCCTCTTTTTATAAGAGCAACTTTTCCCTTAGCATCTATTCCTGTAAAATCATCAGCTCCGCCAAAATTGCAATTTACTATATCTTTTATCATAGTGCCATTATCCATTTTAATTGTGTGTTCTTCATATGGAAATCTTACCACTTGTCCATCTGAACCTTTTATAGGATTTCCATCTTTATCGCATAAACCTACAGTTGGTAGAGTTATAAGTGAATTATTATAATTCGCCACCATAAATGCATCTCTAGCTAATGCTGGTGACCCTGCTGTACTAATATCTTTTATATTAGGATCATTATATGGTGCTGTTTGATAAGAAGAGTTTCCAGCAGAAACTACTACTACAACTCCTGCATCTGAAGCTTTTTTTATGGCCTTTTGTTCTGCATCATTGACATCTACAAAGCCTGCTGCCGATCCTAAACTCATGTTTATAACGTCTGCACCTAGTAATACTGAATCCTCTATCGCTGCAACAACATCATCTGTAAAAGCACCTGGACGTGGTCCATTAGAAAATGCTTTCATTGCTAACAGTTGTGCTTCTGGGGCTACCCCTTGTATTCCTTCCATCTTTTTCATATCCTCATCACTGGCATTAGCTGCTACAATTCCAGCAACATGCATACCATGCATTGAGGCATCATATTGAGTATCTATAATTTGCTCATTATCATCTGAATAATTAAATCCAAATGGGACTTTATCAGTATAATATCCTTTCACAGCTGTTTTATCTAGCCAACTTTGTCCTGCTTCTAATGCACCTGATTTTATTAATTCTTTAACTTTTGATGCATTCAATTTATTTTTTGATGAATCTTGAGGTGCTCTCATGTCTTTATGTGTATAATCTATACCAGTATCTATTATGGAAACTACTGTTCCTTCTCCTTTATATCCATAGTTACTCCATTCAGTATAAACTTGAGTAAGATCTTTAGCATTAGTCATGTCCAAATAATAAATATTAGCTTCTTTAACGCTAACTACACCGGATATTTTCTTTAATGAATTCATCTCTTTTCTCTTTAAATCCATACTAAATCCGTTTATTAGTGTTCCATAACTATGTCTTATTTTAGCACCTTGTAAGTTAGTAGCTTTTGCTTGTATGCTTTTAATATCATTTTTTATTCTATTGACATCTTGGAGATTTATTTTTCCTCCATTAGCAGACATATCTACTGCAGATTTTCCTTCAACTTCAACTATAACCCTTACTACCTCTTCTTGATCTTGCTCTTTTAAATCCACCTTTTCAAATTTCATATCTTTTATTATGCTATTTATATTATCTTTTTCATTTACAGTTTGTTCGTTTATTGAGATATTCTTCTCATTGTTTATATTGGGCTCAACCCCTGCATAAGCTTTAACCCCACTTGTAGATGAAAAAATAACCATAGCTGATGTGACAATACTTAACGTTCTAATTTTTTTACTAACCATAAAACCCCTCCTCAAAATAGAATAAATGTAAATATAATACTTCAATTTTATTTTATAGATAAACTAATTTCAACTATAAAATAAATTTTATTCCATTTTGGGTTAAAATTTACAAATAATTAAGAATATACAATAAAAATTTACAAATATTTAAAATTAGTTAGATAAATTAAAAATCTGTTACGAATATAACATTTGTATTAAATTATTGCGTATTGTAGCGGCGAACAGTGTTCGCCACTACAATAAAACACTAGCAAATGTAGCCTCTCCATAGTACTAGTTAAATTTATTAATATTGTTCCGACCTATGCTGCACCTCAGGGGAACCCTAANNTGGAGAACTAGCAATTGTATTGATAGTAAAAAAATAATTAAAGAAATTAATTCGTAAGAATCAATTTTAATCACAATCGTCAATTGTCCATTGGCTAAGGTAGTTTTTAACATAAAAATATTACTGGATAGCAACTATCCAGTAATATTTTAATTAATCTTATTCTGTGATTT
>NZ_DKLM01000043.1 GCF_002455975.1 Clostridium sp. UBA6640 | reverse complement strand
CATTTAAATGCCGTATTATTCAAATGAATTTTACGGCATTTTTATGTCACACTTCAAATATTTTATGATGCTGTATTAACTTTGATAAGTTTATTTTGTGTAGGGGCGAACAGTGTTCGCCTAAAAATTTAAGTCAGGCCCCATTATTAAATATTGGACAGAAAGGTGATGTTTAAAAATATTATTTTAATGCAAAGATTGGTAAATGTGTTATTATGATAGGTTATATCCATATAATCATGCTCTATAATCCAATGATATTAGATATGTAAATGGAAACTGACCAATAGTGTTTGCTCCTACGATATGATAAACAATGAATGGTATAAAATAAATTGCTTTTCAAGTTTGGAAAGATTATATCATAACCATGTTGTCCACAAAACTAACATAATAACATTTATTAAAGACTAATGGGGTATATAATGACGTAACTTGATTATCACATACATAAATCTATAAATCTATAAATCTATATATGTTCTTTGATAACTGAATAATGCGATATTTATAAAATATGTTATAATTGGTTTGTGATAGTAAGATAATTTCAAGTTAAAATTATTTCTACAAGAAATATAGATAAATAGGAATCTGAAAGGCAGGTATAAAAATAATGATTATCTTAATTGCAGGTTGCTCTCATACTGGAAAGACAGCACTGGCACAAAAACTATTAGAAAAATATAAATATCCATATTTATCTATCGACCATTTGAAAATGGGGCTTATCCGAAGCGGAAATACGGATTTAACGCCAGAAGATGATGCAGAACTTACCCCCTATCTCTGGTCTATTATTCGAGAAATCATTAAAACAGCAATAGAAAATCATCAAAACCTTGTGATTGAGGGGTGTTATATTCCTTTTGATTGGAAAAAAGATTTCAATGATGAATATTTGAAAAAAATTCAATATTATTGCCTTATTATGAGTAAAGGATATATTGAAAGACACTTTTTAGAAATAAAAAAGTACGCAAATGTCATTGAAAAACGGGTTGATGATTCATTTTGTACTCAAGAAATGATGATTGAGGAAAATGCTGTGAATTTAAAAATGTGTCAAAAATATGATTGTGAATATATCTTAATAGATGGAAACTATGAGATTGATATTAAATTATAAATGTAAATAATAATTATATATTACATTATCTTTTCTCTATCGTTAAGTGAATTCCAATTTGTTAATGGACTTAAAAAGTAAATATAAAATAATATATTAAAGTATCGCATTACTCAGAAATGAATTTGCGATATTTTTTACGTAATCTTTCAAATAATATGCGACATACAGTTGTCGTATATTCCTCTTTATAATATAACTAAGATTAATTATAAAGGGGAATTTTTATTTTATATTAAGTGAAGGAAATTAAAAGATTGTTACTTATTTTAGTTTTGCATGAAGGGTATGTAACTTAGAAGATGAGTGTAATATCTATAAATCTTATAATAATTTATTGTTTAAATAAAAATTCAAAATAAGGAGTAAGGCTATGATAATAAAAAAAGAAAATCCATATGAAAAATGTCCAACTTATGAAACTAAACACTTCATTATTAGAATGGTTAGTGAAAGTGATGCGGAAGATTTACTTAAATGCTATTCTGATGCTGCTTCAGCAAAAATTTTTAATAGCGATAATTGTACTAGCAATTTTATTTATAAATCCTTAGAAGAAATGAAAAATTGTATTAGGTTTTGGCTTGATCAATATGAGAAAGGGTATTTTATTCGTTTTAGTATAGTTGATAGGACAAATAACAGTGCTATTGGAACTATTGAATTTTTTACAAAGCCCGTAGAACTTGATGAAATTTTCATGGTAGGACTTTTGAGACTTGACCTTGCTTCAAAATATGAAAAACACGAATTCATTAGAGAAATAATAGATGAAGTAGATGAGAATTTCTATGATGTTTTTGAGGTTGAAGATATCATAACAAAGGCAATTCCAGAAGCAAAAGAAAGAATTTATGCCTTAAAAGAAAGAGATTTTATAGAATTAGAAAAGAATGCTAGCTTCCCCTTTGATTTTTATTTCATAAGAAAAAAATGGCGGTAGTTTTTAAGAAAGTATTATTGATACAATTCGTACAAAAGAGGAATTCTATGAGTCAATAAAACTCAATAAAGTCCAATAAAGTATAATAAAGTATAATAAAATGCAATAAAATAATTGACAATTATAATAAAATACAATATAATCCTCTCATAAAGTAATTATGAGAGGATGTTTTTTGTGGAAAGCAAATTTTATACAATAGATCAGGTTGCAGAGATTTTAGGTATGCATCATAAAACTATAAGAAAATTTATAACAGAGGGTAAGCTTGGAGCTAATAAAGTTGGGAAGCAATGGAGAATTTCAGGTCATGATTTAAGCATTTTTATGGAGAAAAATGATGTTAATATAAAAAGTAAAAATACAAGTGGAGAAGAAAATGTTAAATTTTCAACTTCTAGTGAAGAAGTAAGGACTGTAAAACAAAAAATAAATGTATCTACCGTTGTAGATATTAGTGAAATAAATAAGGATGAGTACATGCGAATATCTAATATGCTCATAGCCATAATGAATACTAAGGATAGTAAAATGGCCAGCTCAACTCTTAATATGAATTATTATGAAGGTGAAAATAGGCTAAGAATAATGCTGTGGGGTGGAGTAAAATTCATGGAGGAAATGATGAGTACAATTTCCATATTAGTAGAGCAAAGAGAGCTATAATTTAAGGATTAGGAGGTAGTCAAAGTGGACTATAGAATAGTGAATAAAAATGATAAAAGATATATTGAATATACTTCACAAGAAATGCAAATCTCTTGTGAACAAGATGTATTAGACATTATTGGTTCTTGTATGGAGCATAGATGTAACTATGTAATGCTTCATGGCGAAGTATTATCAGAAGAGTTTTTTAACCTTAGAACAGGACTGGCAGGAACCATGCTTCAAAAATTAATTAATTATAATATAAGAGCTGTAGCCATTATAGCAAATGAAGAAAAGATTAAGGGAAGATTTGGAGAAATGGTTTTTGAAGCCAATAAAGGTAACGATTTTAGAGTGTTTAAAGATGTAACTGAGGCAGAAAACTGGCTTTTATCTTAAATTGGATAAGAGTAAAATGAACACAGCAACTATATTTAAATCCTAGATATGAAATAATGAAGTAGGGAGCTAATTGGCTCCTTATTTTTATAAGGCTATTTTAAGAAATTGACACCTAGTGAATTTCATCGTCAATTCGTATTCTTAATTATTAATCTTTAACTTTTAAATGATTAAGCTATTTTTATAGAAAAT
>NZ_DKLM01000098.1 GCF_002455975.1 Clostridium sp. UBA6640 | reverse complement strand
TCTTTAATGAAACGTCCCCATAAAGGCTGGACTTTTTCTGCAAATATAATATAATTACTTATAAGAATACGATTTTAAATGTCTTGAATGCTACCTTCTGCAATAATTATGCTCCATATTCTAATGCTATATATCACTAATAATTGTGTTTTTACCGCTAAAAATAGAAGTATATGTCGAATATGAAGAAAAGGTAAGGAATAATCCTTTTTCAATCAGTATTCTCCTGTAACCCTATTTACAAGATTTGATTTAAATGGGTGAGGATGGTACACTTTCAAGGTAATTGATTTTACACCTATTATTGGGCATAGTTATGTCTATAGTAGGCTTTTATTATTTTTAGGGGGAAAATTACTAATGAAAGATAATACGGTAAAATTACGCCAAGAAGTGTTTACATCTGATGCTTGGAAAATTATTGATTGGTTAGAGGATGATCAAATAATAAAATACTTAAATGAAAGACAAAATGTTGGAAATAGCATTAGAGAAACAATATATAGAGTTAATATGCCTATTCTTACTCCTTTATTTAATCAATATGGGAGCTTTTTTATGATAACAAGAGATGAAAAAGAACCAATTGGTTTTCTAAGGCTTGTACCTAAGGGTCAGATAGCAGAGATGGTTATAGTGATTGGAGATAAGGAAGAGTGGGGAAAAGGTTTAGGAGCTAATGCAATTAAAGAAGGCTTGAAACAAGCATTTTTTGAATGGAGAGTTGATGAGGTAATTGCAAAAATCAACTTTAAAAATGAACGCTCCAAAAGAGTATTTAAAAAAGTAGGTTTTATAAAAGATAAGGAGCTAACAAAAGAGATACAATACGCTATTTCTATAGAGCAATTTTTAAAATTGGCTGCATAATTGTAAAGGGAGGTTATAATAAACTTCTTTACAATGCTTCAAATTTTTCCATAGATAAGGCATCTAAAATAAAATATGCTGGAGTATAAACTTTAAAATTTTTTATTATGAAATAAACCCAGCAAATATTTGTTTGCTGGGTTTCAACATTAGATTTTTATAATTTATCTTATATCTAAATTATTTAAGTTTCACAAATATATATAATTCATTTCCATGACTTTTAAGTTTGCCTGTTGAAATGTCTTTATTGCCTGAAATGCTAGAAAAGGAAATTTTTATTTTCATTTTCTCATTTTCATCTTCAAAGATCATATCTTTTGAATCAATTTCTTCACTGTTATTAGTTATGCCATATTTATCAGTAAGTTTTTGATAAAAGTCATTAAGATCTTTTGAATATATTTCATTTCCATTATCATATACTTTTAATATATTTGAATCAGAATCAAATTCAATATTCAATGGATACTCTGAATAAGAATTTGGAATAATCATTCTTGAATCAAAGAAATAATCATAATCTTTTATTTCTAATGGGGTACTATTTCTGTAATCAGTATAATAGTAATAGGAAATTAAATTATTATATTCATTTCCTGATTGTTCATAAGAAAATCCAAAAGTCTTATTCATATTTTCAAGATTAAAGTTTTTTGGAAGATACTTTACATCATTAAGACTATGCTTGCTTTTAAAATAACTAAGTATATTGCTTATCTGATTTTTATCTTCAGTTGATATGTTGTCATTAGGAGTTATTTTACCCTCTGATATCATAGAATTTTTGTTAAGTATATTAATAAATCTTTTATTTTGACTATATTTTGAAATTGAATAGCTACTAATTGGTCCAAAACCAGAGATAAATATAATTATTGCCAGGGACATAGGTAGTAGGATATTTTTCAAGTTTTTACAGAATGAAAAATATATCATAGCTAAAAATACCCATAGCCCAAGAATTACAACATAGTATCTATTTTCAGTAACCCCATATTCATTTATTCTTATTCCAATTGAGAAAAACATCATAACAATGAGAGGAATAAGAACGTTTGGAAAAATTCTCATAAAAGTTTTTGCCCAAGAATTATTTTCAATAAACGGATAAATAAAAAATAAAACTGCAGCAGTTATAACTGAATACCAAAGCACAAGATGGGATACTAATCCTTCAGGCCAATTCCAAGTTATTATTATCTTAATAAAATATATATACAGTATAGCTGTATATATAGTGATTAGTGGCATTATGATATATAAAATAAGTATCTTTAAAAGCTTTGGATAATCCTTTAAAGTAAAAGTTTTATTCTTATATGGAACTCCAGCGAGAAAAAAGCATGGAGCAAACACAAGAGAAACTATAAGCCAAGCATAATAATAAATTTGATATTTAACATTTACTCCAAGAAGTTTATTTACTGTAAATAAAATTGCACATAAGCCTAGATATAACACAATTGAATATATAACCGTAGTAAAAAAGTTTGTAAAAATCTTTATAACATAGAGCTCAAAACTACTTTCTTTATGTATATGTGGTATGAAAAGAAAGGCTAGATAGAGTATTAATATTGTAGAAAAATACCATATCGTTGAAATTGTATTGAAATCACCAGCTAAGAATAAATAGCAAAAAATAAGAGCAATAGCTCCACCTATATATGTTAAAAAAAGATTTGTTTTCTTATATTCACTAAATTTTTCAAAGAAAAGTTTTATACATAAAAATAGCGGAACTCCAAGCGAAAAAACTCTAACTACTCTCATAAGAGTTTCACTTATCTCAGAATTCATACCATATCCTAGCTCAGAAATATAAATTAATATAAAAGCACATAATGAAGACAGGATAATAGATATTGGAAATCTTTTTAAGCTATTTTTAATCTCTAATAACATATTTTCTATAAATTGTTTAAAGTTCATATTAATTACCTCCTTTCTTTAATTATATACTAAAATAATTGAAAAGTCCTCCACATAATGGGAGGATTCTTTGATTATAAAATTTATGCAAGTTTCATGAAGGCTAAAATAATCAATATTAGCCCGCTTAGCCAAGAAAGATTTAAGTTTACTTTTTCAACGAATTTTCTGCCTAAGTAACATCCAAGTAAAACTGCAATCATATCAGAAATTAATGAAAATAGTACTACCTGAATATAGTTTATATTTGCTAAACCACTTCCAAAACCTACTGCTATTCCGTCGAGTCCTAAAGCAATAGCAAGATAAAAAGCTTCACCTGGGCTAAGGGTTCTAGAATTATCCATATCGGCTTTAGTATTATCAACATATACATCTAATATAAAATTTATATCTAATAATTTAAATTTTATATTTTTTCTATTAGTAGACTTTTTCTTTAAATAGGTTTTAATGACTCCTTCTAAAAAACGGCTTACACCTAATACCATTAAAATTGTAAAGCATATTCCAATTGATAAACTTTCAGGTAAAAAGTCTTTTATTACTGAACCTAAGAAAAGGGATATAGCCAAAAGTGTAGAGCAAACAAAATTGATAACTGTTACTGAAGTAAAGGGAATCTTAATTTTATTTGTTCCATATCCAAAACTAGCAACAAAGGCATCCATACATAATGATGTAACTAATAATATTGATTCTAACATAGATATATCCTCCTATTGTTATATTCTCAATATACATAGTAGTGAAAATTTATAAAAAAGTGCTATTAAAGCAAAAAAATGTTGATAAAAATGCAACAGTTAAATAAAAGAGAATATGCTACATATAATGTAATATGAGAAATTATATGTTTATACATTTTTAAAAATAAAAATACAGTGTGTAGCTAACTTAAAGTATCTTAATAGTTGTTCTCTAGATAATTTATAGGAGGGATATCCTTGAATGAAAATAAAAAGGAGCTTGGAATAGGAAGAATAATTAAACCTATTTTAGAGGAAAAATCTCTTTCAATTCGGAAGTTGAGCANNGATTACAGGCATAGATACATCAACTATTTCTAGAATTCTTAATGGAAAGCAGCAAGCTAATATTAAACATTTAGGAAAATTGTCTAAAGCATTAGGAATTCCATTGGAAAATTTACTAATAGCTTCAGGATACGATTTAAATAATGTAAAAGAGAAAAAGCAATTTAAATATAGTTATAATAATAAAATTGATGATATAGAGGATATATTTAATTTCTCTAATTTTTTAGAAGATAATTATATAAATGAACAAATTGAAGGTGAATTAGATAAATATGAGCAATATGTTTTAACACCAGAAGGCAGTTCAATGGTCCACAATAATTTTAGTGAAAAAATAAAAAATGTTGGTGAAACTGGAGCATTTGTTGATAAGTTAAAAGAAATGTATAGATTATTTTGCTCTGATAATATAACTACTAAAGAACTTATAATACTTGGAAGTGGACTGCTTTACTTCATTATCTCAACAGATATTATTCCAGATTTTATCTTTCCAATAGGATTTTTAGATGATGTTATAGCTATAAAAATAGTCCTTAATAAATTTTCTCAATTATCAGCAGGAGAAGAGAGGAATAGCTATAATTAATTCACAGTTAACCATTATAGAAACTTCTCTCTTCCACAATGGAGAAGTTTCTATAATGGAGAATTGGAGAACTATTGATATTTCTCGTTTATAAGAGAGTTTTGAATTTATTTTTGAAGCAACACAATTATTTTTATCAAAAAATATATTGAAGAAATTAATTCGTAAAGAATNNTTCATACTTAATTCTTAATTTCCGTAGATTCTCCATTGATATACCTGTGTGCCAGCGCGGGAGAACTAACATCAAATCATCTTTTCATAAAAAATCCTATTATATAGAGTATCCATATATGTATAGGATAGAAAGCATAAAATAAATATTTTATATCACTACCTTTTTTTCCATTATAGGAAAAGAAGAATGGTATGGAAAATATCATCATCCATTGTATATTTTCTACGAATAATCCATTATAGCTAAAATTACTGCCCATAAATAATAATGAAAATATAGAATAAAATAAAACTAAAGAAAGTTTTTTATCCCTAAAGTGATAGAAAATAAATGTAAGTATAGGACCTAAAGTAGAACCTTCCGTAAACAATGATAAAAATAGTATTGTCACTATGGATAAAGAAGTTAAAGAGTTATTATTTTCTTTATTACGTATTTCAATAAAATTTAATAATACTATAGAAAATGCCATAGATAAAAAAATATTATTGTTAACTCCTCTAACATCAGTGAAGAAAATAGAAAATATTATAGGGGCTAAGAGCATTATAACTCCACAGAAAATTATTCTAAACATATTTTTAGAAGGAGTTTTATATGCAATATAAGTTGATATCAGCACTGCAGCTGTAATTATAATACCAATTAAATATATATTTACGTCTCCATTAGTTATTCCAGAAGGAAAAATAGTGGTTATTAACATGTTACCAGATGCCATTATTCCAGATGCAACAAAAAGTCTTTTCGCATAATTATATTTGCTTCTTGTATGAAAATACCCATCTATTAATAAAAAGAAAAATGTAGGTGCTACTAATCTTCCTATGTAGTGAAACCATAAAGGGGTATTGGGTACAAAGCTTGCTATATGGTCAAGTAACATAAAAAAAATCATTATAAGTTTTAATTGAAATCTATTAAGCATAATTGAACCTCCTTTAAGTTGTATTTTATAAGTTTTAATATAGATCTTTTATATTACTTAGTTCACAATGCAAAATTCACAGTTATGGAGATTTCTCAGCAAAAACTTAGAAATTTTAAATTAATTAGCTGTAGCGGCGAACAGTGTTCACCATAGAATAACTAGCAATTGCATTGCTAGTTAAAAATCCATTAAAGAAAGTTAGTTTGATAAAAATTAATTTCCCTATCAATTATAAATTGTGAATTATTTTAAGTTGTGAATTGGAATATTTAAGGACGCAACTACATAATAGTTGTATGTTAATTTTTAAGATAGTTTATTTATGGTAATAAATTATAATACATAGATAACTAAATTCTAATATATGTAAGTTATAAAGTAAATATTTCCAAAGCATATAGTATAAAAATTAATTACTTAAATCAATAATAATTGTTATTTGATATTGATAATTGTTTTCATATGATATATAATGGAATCATAAAAGGTATATAAAACACAAAATGAGAAAAAATAAGGTAATTAGAATTTGAGGAGGAGAAATGTATGGAAAGATTAGTAGGGAAAAGGGCACCAGATTTTAAGATGAATTCAGTTAGTGGTGATGGAAGTGATTTTAAGGAGATAAAATTATCAGATTACAATGGTAAATGGCTGGTTATGTTTTTTTACCCATTAGATTTTACTTTTGTATGTCCAACAGAAATTACAGGATTCAGTAAGAGAGCTAATGAATTCAAAGCAATGGGTGCAGAGTTATTATCAGTAAGTGTTGACTCAGAATATTCACATCAAGCATGGATAAAAAATGGCCTTGGAGAAATCAATTTTCCTATGGCTTCAGATATGACAAAACAAGTTTCAAAAGACTATGGTACACTTGTTGAAGAGCAAGGAATTTCTTTAAGAGGATTATTTATAATTGATCCAAGTGGAGAAGTTAAGTATTCAGTTGTACATGATTTAAATGTTGGTAGAAGTGCTGATGAAACATTGAGAGTATTAAAAGCACTTAAATCAGGAGGACTTTGTCCAATAGATTGGCAAGAAGGAGATGAACTTCTATAGTCAATCTTTATCCACATATTAAATAGACGTTTTAAAAATTAAATAGCATTTATATAAATTAAAGGATGCATGTATATTAGGTTATACATGCATTATTTTTATTCTATAGGAATTTATAAAAAGTTAAATCTGCGGATAATTTTAAACAATACATAACCTTAAGTAATGCACAGCTCGCAATTCACAATTGAGGAGGAAATTATTTTTACTAGCAATGTAATTGCTAGTTATGTGGCGAACACTGCTCGCCGCTACAAAATCAATTGAGAAATATCCATAATTGTGAATTGTGCATTGTGAACTGTGAATTATAAAAGGGAGTTCAATGAACTCTTTTTTTCATATATCTTAGTAATTACTAAGATATATGAATAGCTGTGTCTTCTGGTATGTTATCATATATCCATTTAGCATTTTGTAGAGCTAGACGTACACATCCATTAGAAATAGCCATTCCGAGCCTTCCATCTCTTATAGAACCATCAAGGTTATATAAAATTGAATGAAAGAGGTAATTGCCTTTTATTTGCGTGTAATATCTAGCTATATATCCATGACTAGCACCAAAAGAAAGTCCTTTAATTCCAACGGTGAAATCTCCTTTAGGGGTAGGGGTAGATGGCTTTCCAATTGAGCATAAGTAACTTTTGATAAGTTTCCAGTTGTTCTTTGATCCTTCAAATATATTGACTTTAAAATTTTTAGTATCTACCCAAATGAAATAATTAGTGCTACTAGCAAAATCATTTTCATTTACAAAATCTGTAGCTGTAGATATATAGTTAGGATCTTTTCTCAAAGCATCATTTAACGCTGTTACTTTATACTTAATCAGACGATAAGGTCTACGTAATAAGTCTTTTACTGTATCTTTCATTATCTTCTCCTATAAAATACTGACTTAGGCATCTGAAATAAAATAATAGACCAAAGATGCCTTACTTCTATTATATAAAGAATATAGTAAATATTTCACATTATGTTATAGCAAATTATGTCATTTTTAATAATATAGTATAAGGATAATTATGCAAATTTTATTTATTTGCCCAAGTATTGTATTGGGAGGTGGATTAATGTCGGCTATTGTAAAAGTTAATAATGTTAATATGAGTTTTTATACTTTAGAAGGAGAGCTTCAAGTTCTTAAGGATTTAAATTTTTCTGTAGAAGAGGGTAAAATTTTAGCACTTTTAGGTCCATCAGGTTGCGGGAAATCTACAATGCTAAATATTTTGAGTAATCTTTTAAAGCCAACCTCTGGAGAGGCTCAGATCAATGGGAAGATTGGTTATATGTTTCAAAGAGATCATCTTTTAGAGTGGAGAACTATAATGGACAATATAACTATTGGTCTTGAAATACAAAAAAAACTTAATGATGGAGCTAGAAAAAAAATAGAAGATCTTTTAAAAATTTATGGACTTTGGGAATTTAGAAACAGGTATCCCAAAGAGCTATCTGGTGGAATGAGGCAAAGAGTTGCATTGATTAGAACCCTTTCTGTTGATCCAGATATTTTACTTTTAGATGAACCTTTTTCAGCATTAGATTACCAAACTAGACTTTTAGTTAGTGACGATATTTATAAAATTATAAAAAATGAGAAAAAAACCACTATACTTGTTACTCACGATATATCTGAAGCTATATCAATGGCTGATTTTGTGGTGGTTTTATCAAAGAGGCCATCAACTATAAAAGGCATATATGATATTAATCTTACAATTAATGAAGAAAAAACTCCTTTATCTGCACGGAAGGCCCCAGAATTTAAGGATTATTTTAATCTTTTATGGAAGGAGTTAGATATTTATGAAAAATAATTCTTTAACCCCATATGAAAATTTTTTAAGGAAAAGAAAAAGAGAAAAACGAATGATTTTATTTTGGCAAATATTTATTCTTGTAGTACTTTTAGGATTGTGGGAAATTTTAGCGAGAGTTAATGTTATAGATACTTTTCTATTTAGTAAGCCATCAGATATACATGTACTATTCATGGACTATATGAGGAATGGAGAATTATTTAAACATATAGGCATATCTGTATGGGAAACTGTATTAGGATTTACTATAGGAACTATTTTAGGAATTTTAATAGCTATAATGCTTTGGTGGTCTAAAACTGCTTCTAAAATTCTAGATCCTTATTTGGTTGTTTTAAATGCTCTACCTAAAACTGCACTAGCTCCAATTCTCATTGTTTGGGCAGGAGCAGGAATTAAGGGAATAGTTGTAATAGCAATAACAATATCAGTAGTTACAACAATTTTATCTGCATACAACTATTTTATAAATGCAGATGAAGAAAAAATTAAAATGCTGCAAAGCTTTGGAGCCACTAAAGGACAAATTCTAAGAAAATTTATACTTCCTTCAAATATAGGTAACATCATAAATATAGTAAAGATAAATATAGGTATGTCTTGGGTAGGGGTTATTGTTGGTGAATTTTTAGTATCTAGATATGGTATAGGCTATTTAATAGTATACGGTGGACAAGTGTTTAAATTAGATTTAGTTATGATGGGTGTTGTTGTTTTAGCAATTTGTGCATTAGTTATGTATCAAATTGTTAATGTGATAGAAAAGCTTTATAGGGAGAAAAGAAATTGAGGTAAATCTTAAACTTAGAAATAGAAAAAAATAAATAATAAGATATTTTTTTATATAAAAATTTTATTGTGGTGGTGAATTTATGAGTAAAATAAAAAAAATAGCATCAATCTTAGCTTGTGTATCAATAGTTGGAGTAATTTTAGGCGGCTGTTCTAAAAAGGATGATTTGGTTAAGATAAAAGTTGCAGAAGTTACTCACTCTATATTCTATGCTCCTCAATATGTAGCCATTAATGAAGGGTTCTTTAAGGATGAGGGGCTAAACGTAGAGCTTATAGCAGCTCAAGGAGCAGATAAGACTATGGCTGCTCTTGTTTCAGAAGAAGTACAAATAGGACTTATGGGACCAGAGGCTTCAATTTATGTTCATAATAAAGGAAGTAAAAACTATGCTATAAACTTTGCTCAAGTTACTAAAAGAGATGGAAGTTTTTTAGTTGCTAGGGAAGCCCATGAGAATTTTAAAATGGATGACTTAAAAGGAAAAGAACTACTTGGTGGAAGAAAAGGCGGTATGCCTGAAATGAGCTTAGAATATGCAATAAAGAACGCAGGATTAACTATAGGTGAAAATGTTAAATCAGGAGAAGTAAATGTAAGAACAGATATACAATTTAATGTAATGGGTGGAGCATTTAGTGCGGGAGAAGCAGATTATGTAACCTTATTTGAGCCATTGGCTACAGCTATGGAAAAACAAGATAAAGGTTATATAGTAGCATCTATAGGAGAATTATCAGGAGAAATTCCATTTACAGCATATTCTGTAACCAACACATATATGGAAAAGAATCCTGAAATGATTCAAAAGTTCACAAATGCTCTATATAAAGGACAGTTATATGTTCAAAATCATAGTTCTGAAGATATAGCTAAATCCATACAGCCATTCTTTACTGATATTAAAATGGAAGATTTAGTAGTGGTAATTGAAAGATACAAGAAAATAGATGCTTGGTGTGAAAATCCAATATTAAAAGAAGAAGGCTTAAATAGATTAATGGATGTGATGGAACTTGCAGGAGAACTGGATAAAAGAGCACCATATGATGAAATAGTAACTACTAAATATGCAGAGAAAGCTATAAATAATATTGTAAAATAAATTTTCAACTGAAATCTCCTTGTGTTTTACATAGGGGGATTTTTTTCAATAATTTTAGGTATAATTAAATTACTGAAGTTTAAAATAGCGAGCATTATGAAAAATAATCTAAAAGCAATCATAAGAATGAATGTTTTCATTTGTTTATTTTTGCCTAATCATTTAAGTGTTAAAAATAAATAGCAAGAATACTTCCAATTGATAATATTTTCAATAAGGTATATAATTATATTGTAAAAATATACAAATTAGTATTAATATATATTTTCTTGTTATTAATGGAAGGGTGATATATATGTTTTCAAATGAAAATCCTAAATATAAAAGTAAATATCGTAATTTTATTATATTATTTATTATTGTTCAGCATTTAATAGGATCAATAAAACAACACTTTCACCCAGAGGATAGTATTAGATTTTACTTTGAGATTGAAAATATAATATCTACATTTTTGTTAATCATTTTATATTTTATGGAAGTAAGGCAACAAAGAAAATTCAATATCCAAAATAAGAATTTGATCCAACAAAATTGTACAAAGCGACAATTTTCATTCAGTATATTAATAGAAATTTTTATTTTAGCAAGTCTAATTTATAATATCTATAAAGTATTTTCTATTTTTATTTAATGATAAATAAAATGAACAAATTTTAAAAAATATCTAGGTGACTTTATAGCTTAGGGTGTATATAAATTTGAAAGGATTAGTTTATTATGAGTAATAAATTTTTACATGAATTGCAAGAAGATATTTTAAATGAAAAATCACTTTATATATTATATGAATTTGTTTTTATTTTATCTTTTCTTATTACAGTTGAAAATATAAAATTATTTATTGATATATTTAGATTTAGTTTATCTGGGATAGCACTAGTATTTTTAGTTTTAATTTATTTCAAATGTAAAGACTCTAGAAATCAAAAGGAGAATAAAAAAATTATTAATCATATAATTTTTTTTATTGTGTTAAGCTTTGTATGTATATGTGCACTTATAAAAAATTTAATATAAAAAATTAAGGTTATATTTTAGAACGGTGTTGAAATTATGCAGATACTTAAGGGAAGTTTGGTTACTTCCCTTAATGTATTTCTTGCAGTTCGGAATAATATAACACCCTATGTTATATCTGGTCAAGAAGGAGAGAAAAAGACAGATTATTATAAGGTTTTGTATGATGAAGTTTTTTATGTAGAAATAAAATAATTGCATTAAAAAATATTGACTTAATACTAAAAGTAGGGGAATACTAACAAATATAGGTTTACAAAAATAATTTTCAAAGATATAATTAAACAAGGCGTCTAACTAGTATTTTTAAAGATGCCTAAGAGTAAATTTAAATAGTTTTGCGTTGAAGGAGAAGAGTACATAGATGCAGATTTTAAAGAGAGCCAAGGATGGTGGAAACTTGGTAAATTAAGCTATGGAAGGAAGCTCTGGAGTTATTAGTTGAAAGAAATTTTTGGAGTAAGCTAATGGGATTCTTCCCTTAAAGAGAAACGAGTGGGTTAATTGTACTAATAATTAACCAATGTAGGTGGTACCACGGAAGTATGTCTTTCGTCCTAAGTTTTAGGATGAAGGACTTTTTTTATTTAATTCACAATTGTGAACTAAATCCACCTCTGGGGAACAGTAGTGAAGCCCTTTAGGGTTCCCCTGAGGTGCA
>NZ_DKLM01000091.1:5098-10245 GCF_002455975.1 Clostridium sp. UBA6640 | reverse complement strand
AAAAGAGAAGTATCAATAATTGTCCATTGTTAATAGTTAATTCTCAATTGATGAAGTTGAATCTTAATATGATAAATATATCTTAGAAATTTTTTATAGGGGGGATGAAAGTGAAGAAACTCATAAAACAATTATCGACAGATAATTTAGAAGATTTTTTCACATTGTTTAGCAATGATAAATGTGAAAGTTGTCAGTGTACTTTCTATTTTTCTGCTAATAATATAGATGATTGGATTAAAATGACTATTGAAGAGGTCAAAAAATTAAGAATAAATATTACTAGTAAATGTCATGATGGATATATTTATTATATGGATGATGAACCAGTAGCATGGTGTCAATGTGTTCATCCAAAAGATGTGCCCTATCTACAAAATTTACTAAGTCTTAGAAGTAAGGAAAATGTAAGAATTATATCATGCTTTTTTATAAAAAAGGAGTATAGGGGGAAAGGCATACAAAAAGAGTTATTACAGAAGGTATTGTTTCAATGTAAAGATGAAGGAGTTGAAGTAATTTATTCAATTCCAGTTCATGATAATTTCCTCAACGGTATCCCTGAAAAACAAAAAAATGAAAAATTGCATACAGGATATAAGGCACTATTTGAACAGTTAGATTTTGTTTGCATAGGAGATAATGGAAGATACTATTTTATGAAAAAGAATTTAAAAGAAAATAGACAAGGGATAGCTTTGAAGTAGCTGAGACTTAATATGAGATGTAATTTAAAGAGGAGTATTAGGAATCGTACCTAATAATCCTTTTTGTTTACAAAAGGATAATATAAATAATTGTAGAATAGTAGTACAGCGAGAGGTGATTTTATGGGGAATAATAGAAAAACAAAAGTTATATCCTGTTTTATTGCATTAACATTAATAATTACCAATCTACTTAGCTTAAATGTTAATGCAGAAACTCAAGTAAAAAGACTAGCGGGTCAAGGGAGGTATGAAACTGCAAAAGCTGTTACATCACAATGGGATAAATCAGAATATGCAGTTTTAGTTACAGGTTCAGATTATCCAGATGCACTTAGTGCAACACCATTAGCTAAAAAATATGATGCTCCAATACTATTAACAGAAAAAAGTAAATTAAATAGTAATACCTTAAGTGAAATAAAAAGGTTAGGTGTTAAAAAAGTATTTATAGTAGGGGGACCAGGAGCAGTAGGACCACAAATAGAAAATGAATTAAAAAAGCAAAGTATAAGTATAGAAAGATTATGGGGATCTGGAAGATATGAAACATCTGTTGAGGTTGCTAAAAAATTAGAAAATACCAAAGAAGCATTTATAGTAACTGGAACTGATTTTGCAGATGCACTTACAGTTGCACCTATTGCAGCTCAAATGAAAGCACCAATTATACTAAGTCCATCAGGTAACATAAATAATGCTGTTAAAAAATATTTAGGGCAAGTATCAAAAACATATGTAATTGGTGGAACAAAAGAAATAAATGAAGTAGTATATAAACAACTTCCTTCACCTCAGAGAATAAGTGGAGCAAATAAATACGAAAGAAATATAAACGTAATAAATGAATTTGTAGATAACAAAGAAAATATTTATGTAGCAACTGGGGCTAATTACCCTGATGCTTTAGCTGGAAGTGCATTAGCTGCTAAAAATAACGGCTATATTTTATTAGTAGAAGAAAATATAAATAATACTAATTTAAATTTTGTAAAAGATAATAAATTTAATACAATAACAGTACTAGGAGGTACTGGCGTTGTATCAGAGACAATAATTAACATTATTAAAACAGGGGATTATGTGTCAGATAAAGATAATACTACAGAATCGAATCCAACACCACAACTCCAACCAGAACAACCAGTATCAAATACTGTGTATGTAACTTCAAATGGAAAGGCGTATCATAAAAATGATACTTGCAGTAATATGAAAAACCCTACTATCATGTCTAGAACAGATGCAATATCTAAAAAATATAAGCCTTGCAGCAAATGTAATCCTTAGAATAATAAGAGAACTGATTAATATTTTTTAATCAAATTTTTATGTTCTTATAATTTTCTCATGAACTTTTAATGAACAAAAAGTGAATATAATTTGAAAAAATTAATAAACTTTGGTAAAATATAATATGTAATACGTATTAATTAAAATTAATTTAAATTTTAGGAGGAATATTCATGAGAGGAAAGAGAATAAAAACATTACTTTTAACAGGGGTGGTACTTATAACAGCTACTGGATTTATGGCATGTGGAAGTAAAACAGAAGAAGCTCCAGGTACTAAAGTAGAAGATAAAGTAGAAGATAAAGAAAAAGATAAAGAAGAAGATAAAAAAGAAGAAGATAAAAAAGAAGATAAAGACGATAAAAAAGAAGAAAATAAAGAAGAAGATAAAAAAGAAGAAAGCAAAGAAGAGACAAAATAGTATACTTGAAACTAGAAATCAAAAAAAGAGGATTATTAGGAATTGTACCTAGTAATTCTCTTTTTAATTTATTATTTGAAAATTAACATGAAGAAATTATTCAGACTCATTGTAAAATGAAATTGAGTTAAAGAAATCCATAGTGGATTATTCTATATTATGATTTAATTGCAAAACAAAATCTAAACAGAAGATAATACTATGGACTACAAAAATAATAATACCAGTGATATGAATTAGGTTAATGTTTAAGTTATAGGCATTTTTGCAATATCAAAGGAACTGAAAATTTGATTAAATACATCATGAAAGATTAAATTTAAAAGTGAGGGATTTAATATGAATAATAATATAAATGCTGTATTTTTTGATTTGTTCTTTACACTGGTGACACCAAAATATAATGATTTAAGAAATGAAAATGATGTATTAAGAATAACAAAAGCAGAATGGGAAAAATGTGCAGAAGATAATGAACTATACATAAAAAGAGCAACTGGATATGAGAAAAATCCTCGGAAGATAATTGAAGATATTGTTGAAAAAATGCAAATAGCTGTTAAAGAATGTGATAAGGTAGAAATTTTAAAACTAAGGGAAGAAAGATTTAAAAACTCGTTAATTGATGTAGATCCTGTAATACTTGGAGTTCTTTCAGATATAAAGAAAAATGGAAAGAAGATATGTTTGATAAGTAATGCAGATATAATTGATGTGATGCATTGGGGAACGTCTCCTCTAAATAGTTTATTTGACGATACAATATTTTCCTATGAAGTAGGATATTTAAAACCTCAAACTGAAATATACAATATTGCATTAAAAAAAATGAATGTTAATCCAAAAGAATGCATTTTTATTGGAGATGGTGGCTCTGATGAACTAAAAGGTGCAAAAGAGTTAGGAATAGTGACCATATTAACAGAATACCTATTAAAAAGAGATGAAGAACAACATAATGCAATAAAAAAATTTGCAGATTATTGTATCAAAGATTTTAAAGAAATTAAAAGTATATTATTTTCATCTTATAAATGATAGATGAATCTATATAAATACGTAAACAGAAGAATTTATAAATGAATTTTAAATTGTATACAAAAATAATTAATTTTTTAGCAGGGATTTTTATATTCATATAGAAAATCTTATACCGATAAGGAGGGATAAAATGAATAGCTGGCAAGATGACTATATTACTGGAGTGGAACTTATAGATGAACAACATAAAAAATTAATTGAAATAGCCGATGATTTATACCAACTTTTAAAAAATCAATTTATTACAGATAAATACGATAGAATTGTTCAAATATTAAATGATTTAAAAGATTATACTGTATTTCATTTTAAGTCAGAAGAAGAGTACATGCTTAGTATAGGTTATAAAAAATATTTATCACATAAAGTTGAACATGATGACTTTATTGCAAAGATTAATAGCCTTGATTTAAAAGAAATTGATGAAAGCCAACAACGATACCTAATAGAGATATTAGAGTTTGTGATAAAATGGATAGATGGGCATATCTTAAAGAGAGATAAATTAATAGCATTAGAACAAAATCAAGAATAGTATTTAAGTTTATTAAAATAAAAAAGAGCTGAAAGGCTCTTTTTTATTTTACAAGAAATTATAAATTTTCAATTATGCATTATGAATTAAATAGATCCAATCAAATACTAAAAGAATAAATGCTATTCTAATATATATAGAATAACATTTATTCTAATATATATTAATTGCAGATAAGTATATTTATATTAATCTTTACTGAGTATTTAATAATATCTTTAATTTTGAGTAAACTAAATTAAGAAATTGATTTGAAAATTTATAAAAAATCTATGAGATTAAATTTTAAATGATGATGGTGATATAAAGTGAGAAGTGTAAATTATAGATCATGGTTTCTTAAAGCTCTATTAATAATAGTTTCTATATTATATTTTTCATTTTTGTATATAGAGTTTTTTAATATAGAAATATTTATTTCATCATATATGATTAAGTATATATGTATAATGCTTTGTTTTCTAATATGCACATTAACAGAAAAAAATCCTCTTAATAAATTAGATATTTCTTTACTTAAAGCAGGGCTTTTTATAACTATGTTTGCAGATTTATTTCTTACTATTTTCAACTATTATACTTTAGGTGTAGCTTTATTTTGTATGGTTCAAATGCTTTATTCTATCAGATATGAGGCTCTTAAAATTAGTGAAACATCTTTAAAATTTATAATTATATTCCTTTCCTTAATGTTTATCTATTTGATAATCGATTTGCTAATTATAAAAATTGATATATTATTTGCAGTAGTATTATTTTATGCTATTTGTCTAATGATCAGTGTTAGAAAAGCTATAAAAGTTTATAAAAACAATTCATATCCACACCCTAATAAATATATGATAGCTTATGGTATGATACTTTTTATTTTATGCGATATAAATGTAGCACTATATAATGTAACGAAACTTACAGGAATTTCATGGACCTTTATTGACATAGTGCATAATATCTCTGGATTATCAATATGGCTTTTTTATGTGCCTTCTCAGCTATTGTTATCTTTAAGTGGATATAATTTTTCATTAAAGAAGAAATATTAGCTAAAGATTTTGAAATGGATACTAGATATGGATACAATGTGAAGACTTAATATACCTGGAAAATACACTTTCTGTAAAAATAGTTTAAATCCTTAAAAATTAAGGA
>NZ_DKLM01000091.1:0-5009 GCF_002455975.1 Clostridium sp. UBA6640 | reverse complement strand
CAGATAGAAAAATTAATAAGAAAATTATAAATAAATATATGAAGTTTTTATAACGAATTAAAGTAATTATAGGTAGTAATACTTTACTATGTATTTTAATGATGTAGAATTCCAATTATGGTATAATATTCTACAGAACATTATACTTTAAGGGGGCAAAAATATGGGAGATATAAGATTAAACAAGTTAGCAAAACTTTTAGTTAACTATTCAACTAAAGTTAAAAAAGGAGACTTTGTTTTTATTAGTTGTAATGATGTAGCTAAACCATGGGTTGTAGAAGTAGCAAAAGAAGCTGTAAAAGCTGGTGCTCACGTAGAGTATTCTTTAGATAGTGAAGATGTAAATGAGACTATCTTAAAAAATAGTAGTGAAGAACAACTTTTAGAAGGGAGCCATTTAAATAAGCATATGCTTTCAAAAGCTGATGTGTGGCTAACTGCCTGGGGAACTCGAAATACCAAGATGAATTCTAATGTGGATCCAAAGAGATTACAATTAAAATCAAGAGGTGCAGCAAGCTGGAGGAAGATTTACTCAGAAAGAATGGGAGATGGCTCATTAAGATGGTGTGGAACACAGTTTCCTACATATGCTGATGCACAGGAAGCATCTATGAGTTTAAGTGAGTATGAAGACTTTGTTTATGGAGCAGGTCTTTTAGATATGGAAGACCCTGTATCAGAGTGGAAGAAAATAAGTGCATACCAAGATCGATGGGTTAAATATCTCAATACTAAAAAAGAATTACATTTCCTTTCAGAAGGTACAGATATAAAAGTAAAAGTAGACGGAAGAAAATGGATAAATTGCGATGGGAAAGCTAACTTTCCAGATGGAGAGATATTTACATCTCCGATAGAAAATGGTATAGATGGATATATTACCTTTAGTTTCCCTGGTATATACATGGGAAAAGAAATAGAAGGAATAAGGCTTGAAATTGCAGAGGGCAAAGTAGTTAAAGCAACAGCACAAAAGGGTGAAGAACTTTTAAAAATGCTAATTGAAACCGATGAAGGAGCTTCTTATTTTGGAGAAGTTGCTATTGGTACAAACTATGGTATAAAGGAATTTACTAAAAATATGTTATTTGATGAAAAAATAGGTGGAACAATTCACATGGCAATAGGAGATTCTGATCCTGAAGCAGGAGGATTAAATCGTTCTTCAATTCACTGGGATATGCTTTGTGATATGAGAAATGGTGGCAGAATATATGCTGATGGCGAATTATTCTATGAAAATGGACAATTTAAAGAAGAAATATTAAAAAAGTATAATTTATAATATTTAATGAGGATGTGTTACATCCTCATTATTTTTTAAAAATATTTTTCTGTTAAATAATCAAGATGACTATTGGAAATAATAAAAATTGTAGATAAACTATCCTGAAAGTATAGCTTATAACTTTAGAATAAAGGCTATTTTTATAGAAAATTTATTTTCTACAGTATATTTTAAGTTTTAAAATTATATGGATATGTATCTATAAAAATGCAATCTTAATCTAAAGACTAATACATATTATATTAGTCTAAAGGAGATGATATGAATATATAAATTCTTAAAGGTGGTATTAAAATGAAAAAAATATGTTCCTTTATTGTAGTGTTTACCTTATTAACAAGTAAGTTCTATAATATAAATGCACATGCTCAAAATGTAGACTATGATACTACTATGAAACAGGACTTATTATCTTTATTTATGGCATATCCAGAGGATATTGTTGATATAGAAAAACAAGATAATGGGCTTGTTTATTTAGTTATGAAATCAGGGAATAAAATAGTTTACGATGATAAAAAAGAAAAAACTCAGCAAGAAAAATTGGTTAATGGGGATTTACAGGATATGATGGAACAGGTATATCCATTAGAAAAAATTGATGATTTAATGGAGGAGAACTTTGATCCCGGTCGTACAAGAGTTTATTCATTATTAAATGAAGTGTACGGCTCATCTAGAGAACAGGTAGAAAAAAATCTTACAAATGTAAATTTTGCATATCAAAATTATAGATTTAATAAAAATAATAAGGCAGCTGAAAATTTAGACAATGTTTCAAAAAAACTTTTAATACTTGCGAAAACTAATGCTAAGATTGGATCATTTGTAAATCCATCTAATGGAACTTTTAACTATAGAATAATCTCTGGAACAGGAAGATTAAGTCCACATGCTTATGGCATTGCTATAGATATTGCTAGTGATAAAAGAGATTATTGGAAATGGGCATCAAGAGAACAAGGAAAAGCTAGGTTACTTCAATATCCAGATGAATTAGTGAAAACTTTTGAAGAAAACAATTTTGTGTGGGGAGGAAAATGGGGACATTTCGATATATTACCCTTTGAATATCGTCCAGAAATTATATTAAAGGCAAGATACTTTGGAGATAATAAGGGAGAAAAAGATAATTGGTATGAAGGTGTACCATGTGATGAAACATTAAAAACCTATATTGAAAAAATTGATAAAGCTTTAAGTTAGAAAAGAGGTGTACATATGAGATTCTCTTCCTATAAAAAAGTTATTATCTTGCTATTACTTATTCTCTTTAATCCTTTCAATAAATTTTATACGGTGAAGGCGGAGGAAGAGGAGATTGATATTAGTCAGGTTGTAGAAAGAATTTTTAAGGATAGAAGTTTGGCCATATTAAATCAGGACTTAGAACTAATAGAACAGTTTTATGATACAGATAGTAAATATGGAAGATGGGCATATGAATATCAAGAAAAGAAAACTAAATACATAATAAATTGGGCTGAGAAACAAGGGGTTAAATTTACAGAAATAAACCCTCATATAGTAATCAGAAAAGTAAAGGGTAGTGGTGATGTTTATTCATTAAATATACTTTGTTCAATGGAGTATAAGTATTCTTATGAAGATGAACCAGAAGTTTCAAATAAATCGAGGATAGGAAGTTATCATGCTATGACTTTAGCTAAAAAGGATGGTAATTGGCTTATTACAAAAGAATGGTATAATGACCCTTTTGCAGACTCCTTAGACTTAGAAAATATAAAATCTAATGATATAAAACAACATATAATTTCACAGTCTCCAAGAGATATGTCCGACTTAAATGAAAGAAGGATAGGAGCTGTAGAGTATTCTAAAATGTATTGTGGCTCAGCTACAGAACCAGAATTCGAATTTAAATACAATAAAAAATATAGAGACTTTAACCCTGAAGGAGGAGATTGTGCAAATTTTGCATCTCAAATACTCCATGAAGGAGGAAAGTTTAAAAAGAATTATACATGGAATTATGATAAAGGAAGTGCTACAGGACCTTGGGTAAACGCAGATAAATTTACTCATTACATGTTAAACAGTGGTAGAGCATCAGTTATAGCAAAAGGTCCTTATGAAAATGTATATAAAGCATCCTATAAATTGCTACCTGGAGACTTCATAGCCTATGAGAAAAAAGGTGATATTACCCATATATCCGTAGTAACAGGAGTGGACTCCAAAGGCTATTCACTAGTAAGTTGTCATAATGTAGATAGAAACGATGTACCATGGGATTTAGGCTGGAGTGATAAAAAAATAAGATTTTGGCTAGTTAGAGTACATTATTAATGAAAATTATCCTAATTGTAAATAAAATCTTTTTAGGACACCACAGTAAAGAGTACCTCAACTGTGGTGCAGTAATTTCAAATTAATATAAATTTAAATTTTTTATTTTATCTTAATGTAATAGCAACTACTTAATTATCTATTAGAATATTAACACAAAATTTTCCCAATCTCCCTAAAATAAAACTCCTCACAACCTATTGACAACTCAATGGTCATGAGGGGTTTTTCTCAATTTTAAAAAAACACAAAATGGCTGGGAAATTTTAAAAGAAATCCTTTATTCTCAATAGGTTAAGGGGTATAATGAAAATAGAGAATGGCTTAATTACAGTGATTGAACCTTAACATAAGATGTATTTAAATATTTTTGATGATTTCATAAGGTTATCATTCCTAAATATTGAACCTTAACATAAGATGTATTTAAATTCCATGTTTAGAAATACCGCTTTTATAGCCTCGTTAATTGAACCTTAACATAGGATGTATTTAAATTCGCATATATGTTTTACTAAAGGGTTAATACCAAACGTTGAACCATAACATGAGATGTTAAATACAGTTTTTCTCTTGTGTTTAGCTTGCTCTAGTTTTCCACCTCTGGGGAACAGTAGTGAAGCCCTTTAGGGTTCCCCTGAGGTGCAGTATAGTTTGGAGCAATACTAATAAGTTTAATAGCAATTTTCATATAAAATTTTACCAAACTCAAAGAAAATAAAACTCCTCATAACCTATTGAAAATTCAAGGTTTATGAGGAGTTTTTTATCGATTTTTTTAGAAACTCAAAACGATTGGTAAAATTGAAAATAAATCCTTTATTTTCAATGATTTAAAGGGTATAATGAAAATAGAGAATAGCTTAATTACAGTGATTGAACCTTAACATAGGATGTATTTAAATTAAACATTTAAGCTATGCTCTGCTAAACCGCCATCATATTGAACCTTAACATAGGATGTATTTAAATTTTGCTTCTTTAAAGGTGAGAACTTCCCCATCTTTAAATTGAACCTTAACATAGGATGTATTTAAATATGAAGCCTTGTCCAATTGATAGATAGTTTCCTCTATATTGAACCATAACATAGGATGTATTTAAATTAACTATAACTGCATAGCTTACAGTTGCATCTTTAGATTGAACCATAACATAGGATGTATTTAAATTCAAATGCGTAAATTGTAACCAGTGGGAATTGTGAAAATTGAACCATAACATAGGATGTATTTAAATTTCTAATTATTAAGTCTTTTGTGCTGCCATCTTCTGATTGAACCATAACCTAGGATGTATTTAAATATATCAAATTCAGCTTTACCAACTAGACCTTTATCATTGAACCTTAACATAGGATGTATTTAAATTCTTTTAACTCATTTACGGTGTAATTATTCCTGAA
>NZ_DKLM01000031.1:21564-79590 GCF_002455975.1 Clostridium sp. UBA6640 | reverse complement strand
ACAAAGTTATTAATATGTTATATACGGAAAAAAGTATAAAAAGAAAGGAGGTAAACTTTAGCGAGGGTTTGATATTTATAATACACTCTTTCACTAAAGATAAACGATGAATAATGATTATATATTAAGATTAGCAGAAGACCTTGGAAAGTTTGCTGCAAAGGTACTTTTACACAAAGAGCAAGAAGAATATGAAAATATTAATTTAGATTCATTATCTTCAGAAGAAATACTTCATATTTTATTAAAAAAACTTGTTTTTGAAGGTAAATATAATGAGGCAGAAAACATATTATTTGAAGAATTACACAAAAATCCTTCTAATGATTTGATTAGCATAGGAAAAGATTTTTATAATATTTTACTTTCAAAGAGTGATGAAGAACTTATTAAAGGAAAATTCTCAAGGGAAGAAGTACTTCAAGGATTAAAGGATATGGAAAAAATTATTGAGAATTAATATTAAAATCAGTTTTTAAATAGATAGTAATTATTAAGATATCGTATTGTTCAGCAATGAATTTTACGGTGTTTTTATTTCAAAATTTAAAGGTTTTTATATTAAATTTAGTAAGTAATTTATAGAACATAATATTATTTTGTATAGGGGAGTGCAGTGCTCACTTAAAAATTAAGCTCTTTTAGAACTAAGTAATATGATGTTAGAAGATAAAAATCATTCCTAGGGAATATGGCGAAATAATACAATAAAGTGTAAAATATGTTATAATTTTCGTATAAATTAAGACATAATTGTATTATGATGGCAAACAATTTGATTATTAGGGGGATGAGTGAATTGAAAAGTCATATTATAGAGGGAGTTCCAACTTTAGAAGAAGCAAAGTTATTATTGGAAGAGGCTGAAAAGATAAATCCAGGACCGTGGATTGGACATTGTAAATATGTTGCGGAAAGTGCAAAATTGATAGCAGCTAATTGTAAGGATTTGGACCCTGAAGTGGCATATACCTTAGGTCTTCTTCATGATATTGGTAAAACAACACCGAGTGGAAGGACCACCATAGGACATATTATGGAGGGATATAAGTATTCTATGGAAAGGGGATATAATTTTTTAGCTAAAATTTGTGTAACACATTCTTGTCCAAGTAAAAATATTTCAGATATTTTTGAAGTTAAAGAAAGTTGCACAGGTGACGGATATAACTTTGTTGAAGATTTTTTAAATAAAGTTGAGTATGATGATTACGATAAATTAATACAATTATGTGATGCATTAGGATTACATAATGGTTTTACACTTATAGAAAAAAGACTTGTAGATGTGGCATTACGACATGGGGCAAGTGAACATGTTATTCCAAAATGGAAAGCTTTCATGGAACTGAAAAATTATTTTGATGAAAAAATAGGAAAATCTATATATAGCATACTACCAGGAGTTGTAGAGAATACCTTTGAATTATAAAGATAACTTTCTACTAAGAATATAATGATTAAATTTGAAATATTCTTATAAAATGTACTACATTAATAATTAAATAATTTATTCATAATACCGTATTATTCAAATTTGAATTTTACGGTATTTTTGTTCCATAATTCAAAGGTTTTATACTAACTTTAATAAGTAATTTATAGAGCATAATAATGACTTTAAATGACTTGTTTCATATCTAAAATTTCGAGCGTCTTAGGTTTAAAAAATATGTTATGATTAATTCATTATAGTAAAATATTGTGAGATAAAAGGGAGGAGAAAGTTATGGGTGAACTTAAATATTTAACAGAGTATTATAATAATTATGATGAAGATGGTCGTCTTACATCAAAGCATGGTCAGGTGGAATTTCTTACTACGATGAAGTATATAAACAAGTTTCTGAAAAAAGGAATGCGTGTTTTAGAAGTAGGTGCAGGGACAGGCAGATATTCACTTACAATTGCAGAAAAAAGATTTCAAGTTGATGCGATTGAACTTATACAACATAATATTGATATTCTCAAGGACAAGGTTACTGAAAATTGCAATATAGATGTCAGACAAGGCAATGCGATAGACTTGTCATGCTATGACGATGAAACTTTTGATATTACGTTAGTTCTTGGTCCTTTATACCATTTGTTTAATGATGATAAAAAACAAGCCATCAGTGAAGCTATCAGAGTTACGAAAAAAGGTGGGGTTGTATTTGTCGCGTATTGTATGAACGACGCAACGATTGCAACTTGGGGTTTCCAGCAAGGCAATATTCTTGAGGGTATTCAAAATGGTATTGTTGACGGAGATACGTTTAAATGTCTGTCAAATCCATCATTACTGTTTGAAATGTATAGGAAAGAGGAAATTGATGAATTAATGGCAGGATATAATATTGAACGCCTTCATTTTGTTGCAACTGATTTGTTAACAAATCATATGCGTAATACAATTGATGAAATGGATGAAAAAATGTTTGAAACTTATTTAAAATATCATTTTTCTATATGTGAGCGTACTGATTTAGTCGGAATAACGCATCACAGTTTAGATGTTTTTAGAAAAAAGTAATACATATATAAAATATATTATATAAATTACCTATGATAGTAAGAAAAGGTGAAGTAAAGATCATTTGTATGATATGCAGATAAATTCAAATGACAAATTCAAAATTATTATTTAATGTTAAGTATGATAAATAGTAAATTTGTGGAGGAGATTTTAATGAAAACAAAATATGTAATAGTAGAAGATTATAATCCAGGATGGAAAAATGAATTTGAACGTATAAAAAATGAATTGTTAATAGTTTTGTCTGGCAAAATAAATTCAATTGAGCATGTAGGAAGTACATCTGTTGAAGGATTGGCAGCAAAACCAATTATTGATATAGATGTTGTGATTGACAAAAATTTCGAAGAAGTAAAAAAGGCATTAAAGTCTATTGGATATATATATGAAGGAGATTTAGGTATATCTGGTAGAGAAGCATTTGCTTATGAGAATAAGTCACATTTAATGACACACCATTTGTATGTATGCAATAAAGATAATGAAGAATTGTATCGGCATATAGTATTTAGAGATTATTTAAGACAACATAAAGAAGATATAGATAGATATAGTTCAATAAAAAAAGAGATGGCTTTGAAATATCCAGAAGATATAGATTCGTATATTGAAGGTAAACAATCTGTAATTTTGGATATTTATAAGAAGTGTGGTTTATGTGAATAAATACAGTAAATTTGAAAGGATGGTGTAATGTGGCAAGAGAAATTTGGGATGCTTATGATAAAGATGGTAACAAATTAGGATTTGATCAATTTAGGGATGAAACTATTCCAGAAGGTGTTTATCATATTGTTGTTGAAATTTATGCGGTGACAGAAAATAATGAAGTGTTGATAACTCAAAGACATCAAAATAAATCATGGCCGTTAAAATGGGAAGTAACTGGCGGCTCAATTTTAAAGAGGGAAACACCAGAGCAAGGCGCTGTAAGAGAACTAAGAGAAGAAACAGGAATAGAAGCAACAGAGTCCGATTTAAATTTTGTATATTCTTATATTTATAAAAATGTTCCTTCAATTTATAAATGTTTTTTAGTATTCATAAATAAAGAAAAAACAAAGATTAAATTGCAAGAAGGAGAAACTATTGATTATCGTTACTTACCATATAATAATTTTAAACAATTCATTAGAACAGATGATTATGTTGATTCGATAAGAGAACGTTTTTGTACTCATGAAAAAATATTTGATACTATCATCAATCAGTGATATATTTCCAATTTACAATAAGTTTATATATAAGTATGATATGCCTAACATCTGAAATTAACTTACATCCTTTATTAAATGAACCAATGACTACATATGTCATTGGTTCATTTAAAATGGAGATATTTATGTGAGCAAAATAGGAATGGATTGTTTACAATCACTATAAAATATTGCTGAAAGATATGTAAGGTAAATGTAAGATAAATTTAACCTCTTTCGATTTCTTCATATGGTTATTAGTACTAAAATGAAGGTAACAAGGGGGGTGGATTATGAAAAAGAAGATATTTTTTACACTTGTTATTATTTTAGGGGGATTTTTAATATTTGCCTTTAATTTCCCACTGTTCAAATATGGAGATTCTAATGTGGATGGAAATAGTGGAATAGCTAGAGTACCTACTGCTGTGGAGTATAAAAGAGGAAAGCTTAAAGAACTTCCTAAATATGATGAAAACTCAAAAAAACCGTGGCAGGTTGATTTGAGAAGCTATGATTTATCAGAACTCAATGTTAAAAATAACTTAAAGGATTTAATGCATGCTGATTTTGATAGTAAAACAAAATGGCCTTCTGATATTCCAAAAGAATTTGATATACAAACTATTATGGAATATGGAAAAAACCCAGGATTGAATTTAAGAAAACTTCATGAAAAGGGCATTACAGGAAAAGGAGTGAGCATGGCCATAATTGATGGGACTCTTTTAGTAGATCATGAAGAATATAAAGATAGATTAAAGTTCTATGAAGAGATTCACAATTATGAAGATGATACTACAACTCTGCATGGGGCGGCTGTTAGCTCTATTGCAGTAGGGGAAACTGTAGGTGTTGCACCAGAGGCAGACTTATATTATATTGCAGAAACTGATGATGATGGAAAATTTACTTTAAGTAATATGGTAACTGGTATTAACTTTGATTTTAAGTATTTAGCGAAATCTATAGATAGAATTATAGAGATAAATGAAACTCTACCTAAAGAAAAAAAGATAAGGGTCATTTCTATGTCTATAGGATGGGATAAGAGGCAAAAAGGATTCAATGAAGTAGAGTCAGCAGTAAAAAGGGCTAAAGATGAAGGAATATTAGTGGTTTCATCAAATTTTGAAGAACATTATGGAGTTGCATTGAGAGGACTTGGAAGAGAAAGCATGAAAAATCCAGATGATTTTAAAAGTTATGAACCAGGATTATTTTGGAAAGATGAATTTTTAAAAAATTACGAAAGATTTAATATAGAAAAGGACTTTATGGTACCGACGGATAGCAGGTATATTGCATCACATAGGGGAAACTCAGATTATGTATTTAGTAGAAAAGGTGGATTTAGTTGGGCTATACCTTATGTATCCGCTTTATATACCTTATGCTGTCAGGTAAATCCTAATATAATTCCAGATGAGTTTGTAAAAGCAGTATTAGATACAGGAGATGTAGTGAAAATAGAGGAAGAAGGGAAAAAATACAATTTAGGAAAAATAGTAAATCCAGAAAAACTTATAGAGAAAGTATCCTCTCAGGAATTAAAAAATCTTAATTAATTCTCGATTAGAATAGAAACCTTATACCATATACTTTTTATTTAATGTAACGACTAAAAAATGAATGATTTATGTGAACATCCCACTATTTAAATATGAATTTTGGGGTGTTTTTATGTTATATTTCAAATATATTACGACTTTATACTGACTTCAGCCAAGTAGCTTATAATAATATGATAGATAATGTTATTTATAAAATAAGGAGAGTAATTATTTTTATTGAGATAAGAAGAAGGAGAACAGTACTTTCTAGGGAATATATTACAATTAAATATTGAAATCAGACTTGAATTTATAAAAATAAGCTTTGAGTGGAATTTAGCACAATAAAAATAAAATTTACATTATAGCAGAATTTTTATGGAAGGATGAGTTTTATGGACATAATGCTAAAAACAAGAAGGAAGGATCATGTAGTGACCTTTTGGGAAAAAACTCGAGATAAAGAAATAAAGAAATTATTTCCCTTTAGTATTAGATCTTTAGACGAAGCATTAAGATTATTTGAGGAGTCTATAAAAGGGGATGCTTTAAGCTACGGCAAGGTAATATATTTTGAAGGAAAATATATTGGAGATATTTGGTGTTATGGTATAGATGAAAGTAATGAAAAAATGTCTATGCTAAGTGTTGTCATCTTTGAAAAGGAGTTATGGGGCAAGGGTATAGCAACAGAGGCTACAAAAGCTTTTGTTAAAGAAGTATTTAATAAGTTTGATATAGAAAAAATTGGAGCATTTACATATTCCAATAATTATGGATCAATAGGACTATTAGAGAAAGTTGGATTTATAAAAATTGAAACATTTATTGAAGATGGAATTGAATCAATATATTTTGAAATACAGGATAAAAAATAAAAGAGACACTAAGAGAATATGATATTAGCTATAGCATTATATATGAGGAAAATAGAATATTTTAAACAAAGCTAAGAAATTTGTTATTAACAAAATATAATCATGAGATATTGTATTCAAACAATCTATTGATTCAATTATTCATCGATTTAAAAAACTGAAAATAGATAATTTTGTGTGAATTATTCTGAAGTGGGAGGAAAAATGGAGGATAATAACAATTTAATTCTAAAGCAAGCTTTTAAACTTTTTCAATTAGACATATCAGAAGTTAATATTAATAAAATTGGTAATTCGGCTAATCTTATTTATGATTTGCAAAATGAACACAATGCATATATTTTAAGAATTTCAAAAAAGACATCTTATAATTTATCACGTTATGAGGCTGAGATGGATTATGTAAATTATTTATTTAGTATGAAAGTAAATGTATCGAGAATAATACTATCTATAAATAATAAGTTTGTAGAAGTTATATATGATAATGATGAATGCTATTTTATTTCGGTATTTGAAAAAGCTAATGGGCATCCTCCAAGAGTGGATAATGCTGATGAATGGAATGAACGCTTATTTTATCAATGGGGAAAGACAATGGGCAAGATTCATTGTTTAGTGAAGGATTATACACCAAAAGAAGGAATAGTTGCAAGAGAGCAGTGGAATGAGGACATTAATTTTGAAGAAGGATATAGAGTTACCAAAGAGGATTTTGCTATTTATAATATATGGACAGAAATAATAAATGAAATGAGTACTTTTCCTAAAGATAAGAACTCTTATGGATTGATACACAATGATTTTCATCAATGTAATTTTTTTATTCATGATGATAGTATAGTTGTCTTTGATTTTGATGATTGTTTATATCATTGGTATGCTTGTGATATTGCAATTGCTCTTTATCACTCGTTACAAACAATTCCTATAGTGAATGCGCAAGAGCGTACAGAGTTTGGAGTTAAATTTATTGAAAATTTTTTAAAAGGATATTTAGAAGAAAATAAAGTTGAAGAAGAATGGATAGAGAGAATACCATTATTTTTGGAATACAGAAGGATTTGTTCATACAACTTTATTTTAAAATTATGGACAAACAATGAGCTTAATGATTCACGAAAAGAGTATTTAAAAAATATCAGATATAATATTGAGAATCGACTACCTTATATTGATATAGATTTTAAAAGGTTGAAAAAATTTGAATGATTTAATGTAATATATTTTGTTTCATGACTTGATTATTAGACGACATAACTACTTAAATAAGGGATGCAAACAATGTTCTTTGAAAATTGAATAATAGTCTATAAAAAATAAAAGTTAGGTCAAGGGTATGGAAAATTAATTTAATAAAATGGTAAATATGATAGGCTTTTCTTATGAGTTAAGACATAGTTGTAAATAACTTCGAAATAACGATTATTTATATAATCTTACTGATAAACAGGAATCTAACAGGGGAGGTACATAAATGAAAAATTTCAAAAGGAACTATCCTTTATTTTCTCTATGTGGCTTAAACTGTGGTTTATGTCCAATGCACTTGGGTAATTATTGCCCTGGTTGTGGTGGTGGTGCAGGTAATCAGTCATGCAAAATTGCAAGGTGTAGCCTACAGCATGGCGAAACTGAATATTGCTATCTTTGTGATGAATACCCTTGTGAAAAATATGATGATATAGATATGTTTGATTCTTTTATTACTCATCGCAATCAGCTGAAGGATTTGGAGAAGGTCAAAAAAATAGGAATAGATGCTTATCAAATTGAACTGGCTGAAAAAATAGAAGTATTAAAATATTTATTGGCGAACTACAATGATGGGCGGAGAAAGAATTTTTTCTGCATAGCTGTCAATCTTTTAGAATTGCAAGATGTAAAATCCGTAGTGGAGCAAATTGCAACTGAAACAAAATCAGATAATCTAACACTAAAAGAGAAAGACACACTTGCAGTAAGCATGTTTCAATCTATGGCAGTAAGTAGAAATGTTGTGTTAAAACTTAATAAGAAAACCAGTAAAAAGTAGTAGTTAAATTACTATTTGTAGTTGAGGTATTTCACATTCTCTTATTTAACGCCAAACAATAAAAAATGAATAATTATTTTAAACACCGTATTATTCATAATAATTATATATTGTGCTCGATAAATAGGAATTTGAAATTCAGATTATTTATAATGCTCAAGGAGAATTATTTATGAAAAAGAAAATTAGAGTTATCACCATACTTTCATTAATAATAGTAGCCGGATTGCTATTTCTAAGCACTGGGGGAAAAATGGCAGGTATTATGCTAACTGATTACTCAATATCCGAAGATGGCAATGTAATGACGCTAGAAGTTGGTGTTGCAAGTAGTATGGGATATATAAGAACGTTTAAATCGAGTCAAGACGGAAATAAAAAATATATTACCTTTTATTCAACATACGGACTTAACAGTAATATCGGTGCTAAAAACGAATTTCAAGTTGAATTAGACCCATCTTGCGATGAAATATATTTTTATCGTGGGAATAGCGAGTACNNATTATTCAAATGAATTTTACGGTGTTTTTACGTCGCAGTACAAATATTTTGCGACTTTATATTAATTTTGATAATTAGCTTATAGTATATAAGGGAAAAGAAATCTAGATGTGCAAAAGAAAACCAGCAAGTACTCTTCCTATCTACGACATCATAGATAATAAAGTAGAATATTATCTGTAAATCTAATACAGCATACACACATTATATATGAAAATAGTAAGGCGTTAGAGATATGTATAATGCATTAATGCGTATTTAATAAAATATTAAGAAGTAAATAATGGGGGTAATATGAGAGACTTAATTATTAGAGAATGTACACATGAAGATTTAGATAGAATCATTTTTCTTCAGCAACAATGGTGTAATACAGATATAACTTATGGGTTTATTCCTGCTGATAAAAAATATCTAGAAGAAAAGCTTGGTAAATATTTTTTTGTTGCTGAGTTAAATGATGAGATTATAGGATTTGTCTATGGGACAGTTCATAAAGCAGAAAATATATGTGTAATTGATAGTGGTCAGTTTTATATAGAAATAGATGATATTTATATATCAGCAAATAATAGAGGATTAGGTATAGGAAGTATTTTATTAAAAAAAATATTAGAAGTTGCTAAAAACAATGGAATTGAGAGGTCTTTAATTTATTCATCAACAAAGGATATTGATAGTATTATAAATTTTTATAAAAAGCATGATTACAAGACATGGTGTGTTCAAATGTTTAAGTAATATATTAAATATAGAGAATGATATTATAACTTTTTCAAATAATGCAAAGAAGAAATCAGAAGAATAAAAAGAATATTTCCCAAAGATAAGTGAAGTAAGAGATGATTTAATATACTATTCTTGTATTCCATGGATATCATTTACACATATATCTAATGAAATAATAATGAATAAAGAAGACTCTATTCCTAAAATATCTTGGGGAAAATATTTTAAGGATGGGGACAAGGTGTTACTACCTTATTCTATACAAGTAAATCACATGCTATTAGACGGTGTGCATGTAGGAAAATTCATTGAAAGATTGCAAGACTTTATAAATTCCATGTAAATTTATTTTTGTAGTGGTGAACAGTGTTTATTTCTAAGATATCATAAATAATAAAGCAGATGAAAAATATTCTTTAAAAATTGAATAATGAGGTGTTAATAAATAAAAATAACTATCTGAAATTATGTAAATATGATATATTTATCATTAGTTAACTGAAAATGTAATTTGAGATGACATATTTTTAATATTAATGGGAGGGTTAAATATGTATACTTGTGCTATGTGTAGTGAAAATTATTGTAAAAAAGGAGAACTTGAAAAATTACCCCGTAATTGTCCATGCAATGAAAAAGAAGAACAAGAAAAAATAAAGAAATTATATAATGAAGAGGAAAATTATAAATTAGCATATAACTCAGCATTAGTTGAAGCAGAAGGATACTGTAAAAACACAAGACTTGAAGAGATAATGGATTTTGCAAATAAGTGTAATTTTAAAAAGTTAGGAGTAGCTTTCTGTGTAGGTCTAAATAAAGAAGCAAAAATATTATGTTCAATATTAAAAAATAATGGGTTTGAGGTTAATTCAGTTGTATGTAAAAATGGAAGCATACCTAAAGATTTTTTAAATATTAAAGATAGTGAAAAAGTAAGCCCAGGCACTTACGAGCCAATATGTAATCCTATAGGACAAGCAATACTTTTAAATGAATCTAAAACAGAACTTAATATAATTTTAGGTTTATGCGTAGGGCATGATAGTTTATTTATAAAGCATTCCAATGCACCTATAACTGTTTTTGCAGTAAAGGATAGAGTTTTAGGTCATAATCCATTAGCTGTAATTTATCAAGCAGAAGCCTACTATAAAAATAAATTATTTCCACAAAAATAATAAGTTGTATTCACCTCAAAACTTGATACTCAAACAGATGAATATAATAAAAGCTTCGGAATATTCTCATTTGAGGTAACAATGGAAAAATGAACAATTTATAAAGACACCGCATTATTCAAAATTGAATTCTGTGGTGTTTTTTCGCCGCAATTCAAATAAATTGTTACAATATGAATAGTAGACGACACATACGGATAATGTTCTTTTAAAATTGAATAATGCGATGATAGAAAATCAAACAGTTTTACATTTATTGCAAAAACAATCCTACATTATTATATGAATGTGATATAATTATCATTAGTTAAGACAAAATATGAAATTTTTATGAAGTATCTTTAAAATGGAGGTATAAAATGAAATATTGCATTCTTATGGGTAGCCCGCGTAAAAATGGAAACACATCTAAGCTATTAAAACCTTTTGTTGAAGAACTTAAACTTCAACAAGTTCAATATGATTTAATTTGACTTTATGATAAACATATTAAGCCTTGTACTGCTTGCCGGAATTGTCAAAAAGACTGGACAATTTTTGGATGTCGATATGCTGATGACGTGCAGGAAATTTTTGATAAAATATATGGTTGTGATGTCATTATTTTAGCTACACCTATCTATTCATGGTATTGCACACCACCTATGAAATCATTATTGGATCGTTTAGTGTACGGAATGAATAAGTATTATGGCGATGAAAAAGGGCCTTCTCTTTGGAATGGTAAAAAGTTAGCTATTATAACTACCTGTGGGTATAAACCAGGAGAAGGAGCTGATTTATTTGAAGAAGGTATCAAACGATATTGTAAGCACTCTCAGCTAAAATATATTGGAATGCTTGCTGAAAGAGATTTTGGATATAAATCTACTTTTATAACGAATGATAAAATTGAGCATTCAAGATTATTTGCCCGAAAACTAATAAGTGGTAAAGTATAATATGATATAATTCTTAGCTCATAGTTTTCTTATTTAATGTTATAATCGAAAAATAAATGACTTACTTGAACACCGTATTATTCAAACTAAATTTTGTGGTGTTTTTGCGTTGTAATGAAAATATATTGTAAATAGGCAAAATAGCTAAATGATGAAAAAATATATAAATATTAAATATGAAAATAATATTCTTTTATTATTTAATTTGTAAAATATATTGATGTATATTTGGTAAAATCGGGTATGATCTCATTAAAGCTAATTCTACATTGTATTAGAAGGTAACCAAATATTATTTATATAACATAACTCAGTAGAAAAGGGGGCAATTACTATAAAGATAGTGAAAAATGTGAATGTAAGCATTGTAACAATTGCTGGTATTTTACTAATAATTATTTTAATTAGCTTTATTAATCATAAAATTAAGTTAAGCCAAGAATCGAAATTATTTCAACCATCAGGTACAATGGTTACGGTCAATGAACACCTTATGCATGTTTATAGTGAAGGTAAGGGTGATTTTACTTTAGTATTTATGTCAGGAGGGGGGACTTGTTCTCCAACATTGGACTTTAAAAGTTTATATTCCCGATTAAGTGATGATTATCGTATTGCAGTTGTAGAGAAAGCAGGATATGGATTTAGTGAAGTTGTAGATGTTCCTAGAGATATAGATACAGTTCTAGAAGAAACGAGAAAAGCGTTAACCTTAGCTGGAGAAAAAGCTCCATATGTACTATTTCCTCATTCTATGTCTGGAATAGAAGCATTTTATTGGGCAAGAAAGTATCCAAATGAAGTTGCGGCTATTGTAGGATTAGATCCAGCTGTTCCAGATGCATATGAGAACTATCCAATGCCAAATAAAGTTGCTTTAAATTTGTCTGCATTTGCAGCTAAAATTGGATTAACTCGATTTATTCCATCTATTTGTAGCAATTCAGCAGCAATACAAAGTGGTTCTCTAACTGATGATGAAAAACAAATATATAGATCAATTTTCTATAGAAGAACGGCTACGAAGACAATGTTACGGGAACTAGATTATATTAAAGAAAGTGCAAAGAAAATTAATGAAATGGGATTATTGAGAGTACCTATGTTATTCTTTATTTCAAATGGTGATGATACAGGTTGGGAGAAAGGACAGTGGCGAAAATATTTAATAGACTATGTTTCAAGGGTGCATGAAAGCCAACAAGTCTTATTAGATTGTGGTCACTATGTTCATGATTACGAGTATGAAACAATTGCAAATCAAAGTAAAAAGTTTTTAAGCAAGGTAATAGTAGGAGAAAGAGTAAATTAAGAAGTTAAGTCGCTTTTTTCTTAAATAATATAATAACTATAAAATCAAAAAATTCTTAAGGTAATCTATTATTCAGTAATAAATTTTACAGTATTCATTAAAGATATTACTGATTTATGTGATGAGGCAAATTGATAAACTTTAGTATAAAAATAGTGATCTCTAAAACCTGAATAATGCTATATTAGAAATAATGTGCTGATACATATTTAAAGAAATATAGTGAAATTCTCCTAAGATAATTTTACATTATAAAAAACTGTTAATTATGTAGAAAAATTAAAATTAATTAAAAGATAAAAAGGAGTTTATTTATGGATAATACTTTAGTTTATGTTACAGGCAATGATACTAAGTTTGAGGTTGCGTTAAAAACATTTTCTAATACAGGAATTACTCTATTACAAAAGAGTTTAAGTACTCCTGAAATTCAGAGCGAAAGTGTTCAAGAGGTAGCTATGTATTCTGCTAGTTGGGCAAGTAAGGAACTAAATAAGCCAGTTATTGTAACAGATGCTGGTTTTTATATTGAAGCTTTAAATGGATTTCCTGGACCTTTTATCAAGTTTGTAAATGAATGGTTCTCTGTAGATGACTATATTAACTTAATGAAAGGTAAAACTAATCGCACTATTATCATTCAAGATTGCTTGGCATATTGTTATCCCGATGAGGATCCAGTTGTTTTTACTGGAACATATCGAGGAAAATTATCAGTTAACCCTGGAAATAAATGCGGTACTCCAATTGAACAAATTTTTATTCCTGAAGGTTTTGATGTTCCCATTTCAAATATACCTGAGGAGGAAATGGTAGCCTATTGGAGTAATGGTGAAATAATGAGTAATTTTAAAGAATATATTTTGACTAAATGTAGGTAGTCTTGAAATAAATATTATTTTAAAAAAGGAGTTACAATGAGAGTATATAGATGTACTAGTTTAGATATCGAACTAGTAGTTGAAGCAATGAGTAAAGTAAAATCAGAAGAAGATAGTGTTGAAATATTAAATGAAACTGCTATTAATAAATTCCTTGCTAATGAAAATAATTATTTTTTAGCTGCAATGGAGAATCAACAGGTTTTGGGGTATGCAATAGGTTATTGTCAAAATCGTTTGGATATGACAGGAGATATGATGTGTTTATATGAAATTGGCGTATTAAAAGAATTTAGACGACAAGGTGTTGGAAAGGCATTAATTAATGAGCTAATAGAAATATGTCATAACATAAATTNNCTATAAAAATGTGGGTGCCAACAAATAAACATAATATTTCAGCTTGTACTCTTTATGAAAAAACCGGCGGAATTACTTCTGTATTAGAGGATGAGATTATATATACATACAAATTTTAAGTATATTGATCTAAATATAAAAATGTTTTTAATTAGGGGGAAAGCCATGGAGGATAAAAATATAAAAGAACTCCATAAATTCTTTACCAGAAAATGAAGAAATGGATAAGATTTTTGTTCATATAAATAATTTTATGGATAATAGATTAAAATTGAAATGCTAAATTATTAATTTTAAATATATTGGTAACAAATATAAAGTTCTTATATAGATAGTAATGTATAAAGGATGTGAAATATTTGATTATAGCTAAGTTAGCAACTTTAGAAGATATAGATGAACTTATTAATATGAATTATGAATTTAATGGTGTAAAGGTAAGTTATGAGAAAGTTAGAGAAAGTCTTAAAAGAAATAATGAACTAGTAGCTGTATCTATAGCTGATGATAAAATTATAGGTTTTGCTTGTGCACAGTATAATAAATCTTTTTGTTATGAAGAGTTCAGTGGCGAAATTACAGAACTTTATGTAAAAAAAGATTTTAGGCGCATGGGAGCAGCCTCTACTTTAATATCCTATCTTGAGAAAGAATTAAGATCATTAGGAGTTAAAGATATAAAGATAATAACTAATATAAAAAATGAAGCTGCTCAAAAAATTTACACTGCATTAAATTACAAATTAAAGAATTGGGTAGTGTTTCATTCGTAAATTTATTAATAAAAATTATAATAAATTTTACAAAAGATTAAACTGGACTTATCTAATTATATGAAAAGAGGTTATTCATGTTTAAAAGTAGAAAAATAGAAAATTCACAAGTCATAGAGATGAGGACAAACTTTGAATTGAAACTTCTTGAGAAAGCAAAGCTAATGGAAGTAAAATCACCACCTACTCCTTGGACTAATAAAGTAATTCTTTCTGGAGCTGGAATTATTGCAGGTGGTTGGGATTCACAGGATAAAATCTTTCTAATTTCAGATTCTGCATATAGTATAAATAATCCATCAACTGGTGAGATGATTAACATAGTTTATGATGTTGAAATTATAGACAATAATCTTGCGGATGATTATTTAAGGTTCATTAATCCAGTTACTAGGGAAGTTATTGATATTTTTGGACTGAATGCAGGAGATGGGGTTCATGTAAGCTATGATGGATGGTGTTTGGAAGTAATATATCCTTGGTGGCCACGAGCGTCAGTTGTTATTAACAACGTTTTTCAGCCTGGAGCTTCATCAAGAGAATATTTAGATTATGCATATATGATTGATACTGAACAATTAGATGGATGGATCAAATGTGGATTTTCTAAATCAGGTAATCATTTTGCAATATTAGGTTCAGGAGGGGCAATTATATATTCAAGAGAAATATGATTGATTGTAAAATTTAATAGTTACAGATATTTTATAATAAAATTTATTTTATGTAGGGGAGAACAGTGTTCTCCCGAAAATTTAAATTAGTTATTGAATATATAATTTTTTATTTATAAGTTTTAAAAGCCACATTAAAATGACCCTCTTTAAATTCTTTACATAAACTTTTTTCTAAATAATCCTTAAAATAATCATATTCTTCATTTGGAATAGAAAGAGTAACTATTATATCAGCATAAAAGGTACCTCTTAAATTATTAAAAGATATATTTATACAATTTTTATCAATGTATATATGCTGTTTTTTAAGTTCATTTAATACGGTATATATAATTTTGTCTTGATATTTATTTAAAAATTTTTTATTTGAAGTCTCTTTATTTTTTTCCTTGCAAATACTTATAGTAGGTATTGCTAAAGGAATAAAAGTGAATATTAAATGAACTTCACTAAGATTATAATATTGTCTTAAAATTAAATTTATAGTAAAAATAATTAGAGGCGCTACTAGGGTTGCGTATAAAGTTAGTATAAAAATGTCTATTAAAAGTTTTTTACTACAACTTTTATATAAAAATCTATAAATGATAAAAATTATTATTAAGAGCACTATATTAATTAATATTACTTCCATAATAAATAGCTCCTTTAAGGCATTTTAGCATATAGATGTACTACTCATAAATTTAATCTATCTCTGGAAAATTAGTATCTGAACTAAAATTCAATTTACAATGCACAATTCATGATTAACAATTATGGATATTTCTCAGTGGTAACTGGGAAATTTAAAATTGATTAATTGTAGCGGCGAACAGTGTTCGCCATATAATAACTAGCAATTGTATTGTTAGTCAAAAATCTATTAAAGAAATTATTTTGATAAAAATAATTCCATCCTTAATTGTGCATTTTGCATTGTGAATTGTGAATTAAAATACAATAAAGGTATGCATTAATTTTTAAAGTAGTTTATCTATTATTTTTAAAAAGATGCCTAATATCTAAAAATTATATTATGAACCCTAAGTACTTTAACACTATTAATTTTTACTTCAATTACAAGGAAAAAAGTGTTAAATTCCTCAGAAAAAATATTTTTATTTAAAAGAGAAGCTTTTAAATCTTTAGGAATTAATTTTGAAGAATAAGTAAAATCTTCATTAAAAGCAGTAGACAATTGATAAATGTCTTGAAAAGCTTTGTCCTTATCTTTTATACCTATATAAGATTTTAAATTGGGATATATTAATAATTCCTTTGAAGATTTATTAAAAAGCTTATAAGTAAAGCTATAAGGATTGTCACTATTTAAGTCTATCTCCTCATGAAGATTATTAAATATTACTTTTAAAAGTTCTTCTTTAATTATTTCAACTTCAAAAATATCAGATATTATAAATATAGAGTTATTGCTTATAACATTATCTCCCTTAGAAGGTTTTAATTCTACTAACAAATCATTATCTTTTTTGCATATTTTGTAGTTATCAGTTTGTAGACCTTTCATAAAGAGGTCAATATATTTACAACTGTCCTTATGGGATTTTATTATTTTTTCTATAGCATCTTCATCAATAGTAAAGGTTAAACTTCTTTCTATGTCAAAAGCATCTTTAACTTTTATCTCCATAGGTCTGACAATATAATCATAATTTATTCTAGTAAGCTTATTACTTTCTATTAGAGATAAATCAATAAGTTCAATTTCTTTGTAAAGGCTTTTATTATTTAATTCTACAGAAACAGAATATGATAAACTATTAAATTTTAATTTTACTTTTATATCTTTTATATCTAAGTAATAAAATGTTTTTTCTTCTATAGGCTCTTTATTTCCTAAGGCATCTTTAGAATATACTATAATATTATTTATTCCAGGTTTTAACTCTAAATCAATTAAATCACCATTATCAATTAATATAGGTTTATTTTTGTTTATTGAGCACCAAGTTTGAACTACACCATAAGAGCCTTCTTCTAAATTATCTATTTTTAAATTAACTTTCCCAGTACCATATAAGTACCCTTCATCAGAAGCATTTATTTTCTCTCCTATTATGCTATATTTTGTTTTAGGAAGATCTATATTGTTTTTGTTAATAAAGTTATCCAGAATATAAAGTTGCTGCTTAATTTTTTCTATACCATTATTGATGAATAGTTGGAACTTATCAATGAGTGAATTAATTATTAAATCTGCTCTAAGTCCTTTATCAATATTAAAGCTTTTAAATACCGCAGTCTTTTTTAAATTTCCATCCTCGTATTCATCTACTGAAATTGTTACAGCACCTCTATCATAGCCTTCAATAATGAAACTTTCGCTATCATCTTCATCTTCAACTATAAAATAAATACTATCGCCTATACTTTGAACTTTGTTATTATAGCTATATATATTTAGGTTATCCAATTGAAGATTTTCTGTATTGCCATAAAGTGTATTGCCTTTTTTATCTTTCAAATATACAACTACTGGACAAGCAATTTTAACAATTTTATATTTAAAATTCATGGCATTTACATCATCTAGAGTATAAACTTTATGTTTATCTCCATATTGTACTGGAGCGTTATTAAAAATAAGCTTTAACATATTGTGTACAACAGAACTCCTAACTAATTCACCATGATCACATTTCACAAAGTATTTTTTTGTAGTATCAGTCATAGCACTGTAAAGAGGCACTGTACCATCACCATCATTAAATTTGCCTTTAAACTCACCATGATTTTCAATTAAATTACATAGAGTAGGTATGTTAAAACCTATGACTTCATGATGAGATATATGAGATGGCAGGGAAGAAGTTAAAGCTTTATAAAATTTATCTAAGGTTAAAATTGCATTTAAATCCACATCTTTTAATAGAGAAATGTATATATCATTATAAATTTCTTTCCAAGATAAAGCTTTGTTATTTTTAATTAAATAATAGTCTTTAAGATTTTTATAGTGATTACAATAATCTTCATTAGGCAAAAGCTGATATATACTTGGGAAATATTTAATAATTTTTTTTGATTCACCTTTAGATAATATTATAGGGAACAAGTCATTAGGAACAGATTTACCAAATAATATAGCTTTATAGGCATCAGGAGAACCATTGTAGGGGGTTCCAAGAGTTATTATTTTATTTATTTTTGATAGTATAGGATCATCTTTATACTCTTCCAAAAATAATTTGACTATAATTCCACCCATGCTATGAGCTACAATTACTACTTCATCTACATTTTTATTTATTTTTCCTCTTAAAATGCTAGGTTGAAGGAGGTTATTTTGTCTCCAATCATAGTAAAAAGCTGTATATTCTGTACATTGAGTTTTCAAAAATCTTTCTAAACTAGTATAAGCTATAGGAACTATGCTAGAAGCAGAGATAGAATTATCATCTAAATCTTTAAGTACATCATAAAAATTAATATCAAAAATATGTGAGATGTGTTTAGGCCAGATTGTAAGTTGTTTTTGAGATAATGTACTTCCCATAATTCCTGGAATCATTATTATTTGTCTAGTTATTTCACTCAAAATTTCCCCCGAAAATTACTTGTTTTCTATATAAATATATAAAGTTAAACATACTTTTAGAAATAAAATTAGTTATCTTTAAAAATAAATAATTTAGAGAGTGATTATTTTTAAAAAGAGCTTAAAAATAACATAATAGATAAATTAAAATAAGAGAATTATGCATTAGAATTATGGATATGATAAAATATTATTAATTACAAAATATTAGAAAAAGTGGAGATGAATTATGAATTTAATTGTTGCTGTTGATAAGAATTTTGGTATAGGTAATGAGGGGAATTTATTAACTTATATTCCAGAGGATTTAGAAGATTTTAAGAAGAAAACTATAGGAAAAGTTGTAGTTATGGGAAGAACTACCTTAGAATACCTTCCAAATAAAGCGGCTTTGAAGAATAGAATTAATATAATATTAACTAGAGATGAAGACTATAAAGTGGAGGATGCCATAGTCGTAAGTTCATTGGAAACTTTATTTGAGATTCTTAAAAGTTATAATAGTAAGGATATATTTATAATTGGTGGAGAATCTATTTATAAAAAACTTGAAGGCTATTGCGAGTTTGCATATGTTACTAAAATAAATAACACTTATAAGTCAGATAGGCATTTTTTAAATATAGATGAGGATAAAAAATGGGTATTGCAGAATAGAGGAGAAACAATTACTTCCTCATCTGGAGTAAGTTTTAATTTCAATATTTATAGAAATACTAAAATATTAAATTTTGATTAGCATGGTTTCTCAGGGGAGCCATAAAGAGCTCTATTATTGTTTTAAAAAGTGGCGAACACCGTTCGCCGCTACAAATAAAAATAATCAGTTATTCATGGTCAATTCTTGATTATATAGGTTATACTAAGTATATTTTAATTTATCAAATTTGCTATCATTTTCATCAGAACTTACAATAAATTTTATATTAATATTTTCATTCCTAATTATATAGTATTGCAAGAAATCAAAGGAGATATTATCCATCATATGCAAGTTTTCTATTATAATTGTAATAACAGTTATAGCAGATATATAATTTAATAAATTTTCTAAAGCAATAAATATTCTATTTTTTTCTGTTTGAGGTGTTAGTATGTCTCGGACAATTAAGGTATCATCTATATATTGAACTTTAGGGTGTACTCTAAGCAGGTCTACCCAATAATACTTTTCAAACCTTCTTAATTGTCCTATATCATAAATTGAAATAATACAATCAATAACATTTGAAATCCAACAGTAATTTATAGATTTTATAGGATAACATTTTGTGCACATTATATTTTTAGATGACGCTTTTGATAAATTCATTTGCAATGGTTTTATATCATTTTTATCTATTTTTAAAAGTGTTAACTTAACAGATGTATTTTCTATGTATCTTTCTTTATGGGAAGGTTTTAAAGAACCATTGATTAAACCTTCATAAAGATTACGAATATCCTCCATGGGTCTCACGTTTAGCTCTTCTCTAAGAATATTTTCACATCTTTCATATTGTTTAATAGCAGAACTTCTATCCCCTAAGTCAATATATATTTTCATAAGTTTTAAATATAATTCTTCTTTAAAAGGATTTATATTTAACATTTCTTCTAAAAGATTGATAGCATTATCATACTCTTTATCTTCATAATGTATATCTATAAGTTTACATAAAATATCTTCATAAGTCCTTTGGAGCTTTGCTCTTTCATAAAATATCCAGTCATTAAATTCAGGACAATTTTTTATATAAAATTCTTCTAAAAATTCACCTCTAAAAAGTTTTTTAGCATCATTAAGATTAACTTTTGTATTATGATTTTTTTCTATAGAGTTTAATATATTGTCTAAATGAAAAATATCTATATAAAAATCATAATTAGGATTAATCATACATGAATCTTTTGTGCTAATTATTATGTCTTCAGAAAATTTATTTTCATTTATAATTTTTCTTATATTCCAAAAATTATATCTTAAATTGTATCTAGCAGATTCAATATTAACTCCATTCCAAAAGTAAGTAGCCAATTTATCTCTTCCAAACTTTTTTCCTTTATTAGCACATAAAAAGCACAGTAAAGCAATAGCTTTACTACTTAGTTTTTCGAGGATTGATTGGCTGTCTAATCGTATTTCTATATTCCCGAGAAGGTATATTTCAAGTTTTTTCAACTGACATCACCCTTTGTTCTAAATAATATCTTCAATTATCTAAGGTTATTTTCATAAAGTATATGTCCTTCTTTTATAGTTGCCAAAATCTCTATATCCTTAAGATTTTCTTTAGGTATCCCTAAAGGATTTTCATTTAAGACTACAAAATCAGCATACTTATCAACTTTAATTGATCCTTTAATATTATCCTCAAAAACTGCATAAGCACTATTTATAGTAAACATCTTAATGGCTTCTATAACAGATATCCTATGTTCACTTATAGGATGATTGACAGCAGAATGAATACCTAAAATAGGGTTAATAGGAGTTACATCACTATCTGAACCACCACAAATTATTAGTCCATTATCAATTATTTTTCTAAATGGATTTGTCTTTTCACATTTTTTCTTACCAATTGTTTTAGAGTACATTTTATCATATCCACCCCAAAGATATTCGTAGGTAGGCTGCATGGATGCAATTAATCCAAGCTTCTTTGCTCTTTTTATGTGATTTAAAGATGGAAGTTCAAAATGTTCTACTCTATTCCTAAGATTTTTATTAGGATAGATGCTTTGGGCATATTCATGAGCAGTTATAATTTGCTCAATAGCTCTTTCTCCAACAGCATGTGTACTTACTTGCATATTATTTTTATATGCTTTAAGAATAAAAGAATTTATTTCTTCTTGAGTGAAATAAAGTTTTCCGTAAGCATCGTCATAGCCTAAATAAGGTTCAGAAAGAGCAGCAGTTCTGGAACCGAAAGATCCATCTAGGAATATACTTCCGCCAATTCTTTTAAGATTTTTATCAAGAACTTTGTTTATATTCACTGTTTGATAAAATAAAATAATATCTATAGGAAAACTATCTTTATTATTATAAATGAATTCAGCATCCTTATCATGGAAGGTGAATCCTCCTTCCATAGCATTTATGGAAGTTACTCCTTTAGCTATAGCATCTATTAAAGTTTTATTTACTCCTTCTAATCTCATCTCTGAACTGATTTTTGCTAGTATTTGCTTTCTTACTAGAGCACTAGCACTTCCTGTTAAAACTCCTGTAGGAATATTGTTTTTCGTTTCTATTCCTTCTGCATTTAAAGGTGTTTTAAGCTTATGAAGAGCTAAGGAATTTACTATACTAGTGTGATATTCAACTCTATTTATCCATACAGGATGATCAGGTGCACAATTATCTAGCTCATATCTATTAGGAAGTCTTTTTTCATCTAGCTTATATTCATCAAGTCCCGTAGCTCGTATAAATTGACCTTTAGGAGTTTCTTTAGCTTTGTATTCAATTAATCGAAATATTTGTTTAAGGCTTGTACATTCACTTAAATCAAGGCTTAAGCTATTTAATCCTGTTTGAACTAAATGGACATGACTATCATAAAAACCAGGAAGAATAGTTTTTCCTTTTAAATCAATTACATCTGAACTATTGGATATATAAGCTTTAAAACCTTCATCATTTCCAAAGTCATATATTAAATTATTTTTTATAGCTATCCAATGATAAATAGCATTGTTATTTTCTAAACTTATAATCTTTCCATTATATAAAAGTAAATCTACTGATATCATAAACTTCAACTCTCTTTTAATTTAATTATAAAGAGCTCATCATACTTAACAATTATATATTAAGATATTTTGCTCTCTTAGGTGCCTCATAAAAAATAATTATTCATTATTGTAGCAAATTTTAGACCCCTTAAATAAATTTATAATTCTCATGAATCATGAGAATCTCTAAATTCATAGCTAATAATATTCTATCATTGAGAGGAGATAAAAAACAGTTCCAATTTGTATTTATATTTAAATGCTTAATAGGGTTGAGGCATTTAATTTTTTAAAGAATTAAGAATAAAATAAGCAACTTTTAATTGTTAAGTTAAGCTTTTATTTCTTTCTCTTTAAGAAATCGTAAAATTATATTAATATTTAAGCAGAGAAACCTCCTATAGAAACTACAGGAGGTTAGTGCTTAAATAGAAAGACTATTTATTAGAAAATCAAAAATTGAAAGTGCTGTATCAATAACTGAATCAATATATACAAATTCGTTAGCAGTGTGATAGTTTTCTCCATCAGCACCGAAAATTAGAGTAGGAATATTCAATCTTGAACCTATATAATTAAAGTCACCTATGCTTGAAAAATACGCAATATGGGGACTTTTACCACAACAACTTTCAATAGATTTTATCATTTTTTGAACATAGATGTTATTTTCATCTACAGTATAAGGCATAAACCCTCTAGTTCCTTCACTAGGAGCTTCTCTAAAATTAAATTCTATTTTTGAATTTATGTCAGCTTTTTTTACAGCTTCAAACAATTCATTTTTAATAGTTTCCTCATTTTCTCCTCTTACAATATGTCTAAAAACTGTAAAGGAAGAAGTGTCTGGTACACTACATGCTTGTCCGCCGCCTTCTGTAGAAATGACACATATTGAACCTTTTCCTAATTTGTCATCTTCAATTAAATTTGATTTCTCAAGTTCAAGCATAACTTTAGCTGCTTCTATAGCAGCATTTATACCTTTATCAGGATTAGCTGCATGAGCAGATTTACCATGAAAGTTAACAGTGTAATTATAACCACCTCTAGCACCTAAACATAGACAAGGAAAAGGTTTAGAGCAAAAACCGCTACTAGGTTCAGTAACTATTGCCACATCAGCATTTTTGGCAATTCCATCTTCAATTACTGCGTTAGTACCTAATCCGTAAGGGCCTTCTTCATCAGAAACAAAGGAATATATTATTTCACCTTTAAAGTCATCTACTAAATTTTTAAAAGCTTCTAAGGCAAGCATTATAGCTACTGCGCCAGATTTCATATCTAAAGCACCCAAACCATAAAGTTTATTATCTTCAATAGTTGTTTTTAATCCATCGTAAGTCCAACCGTTACAAAGATTAACTGTATCTAGATGAGCATTTAAATATATACAAGGTCCACTTGAATTACCCTTTAAACTTCCAATAACATTTACTCCTTGAAATTTTGTTACGTTATTTTCTACATAATTATGAAATTTAGGATTTAAATCTCTATGTTTTAACCAATCATAAGTAAAATTCATAATTTCTTTTTCTTGAAAATAAGGACTAGGTATTTCAACAAGTTTTGATAATAGACTTATTACTGTTTCTTTATTAATGTAATTAGTTTTATTCATTAGTCTTCTCCTTATTTTAATTCTAAGTTATTATTTTTATAGCTACTTAAAGATTTAATATCTCCTTCTTTGAACATAAACTTATCAGTATAAGCGTAAATTATAGCTATTAGTGGTGTTAAATATGCCAAGAACACATAAGGTGCATAAGAAAGAGTTGGAACTCCTAGTACTCCTGTAAAATAAACACCACATAATCCCCAAGGAACTAATGGAGAAGTTACTGTAGCAGAGTCCTCACAGGTTCTTGAACAAACTTGTGGAAGTAAATTTAGCTTCTTATAAGCTGGAACTAACATTCTGCCAGGAATAATGATGCCCATATATTGGCTAGCTGAGAATATGTTAACTGCTATACCGGATAAAACGTGTGTAGTTATAAGCCCTTTTTGAGTACTTACAATTTTAGGAATTTTCCCTAATATGACTTCTAATACTTTAGTTTTCTCTAGAACTCCACCAAGGCTTAATGCTAAGAAGCCAAGAGAGATTGTCCACATCATACTTTGAAGTCCACCACGACTAAGTAGAGAGTCAATTTCTGCAATACCTGTGCTAGAAACAAATCCATCATTCATAAAAGAAAGCATTTCACCAACACCATAACCTTGAAATAACACCGCAAATAATAGTCCAACTAAGGATGCAATAACCATAACTGCAAGGCCAGAGACTTTTTTTACAGCTAATATAACTACTACAATAGGTGGAATTATAGTTGCAGGACTAATCCAATAATTATCTTTTAATCCATTTAACATGATATCTATTTGAGTTGTATCAATTGATGTACTCTTAAACTTTAAGCCTAATATTCCATAAAGTATTAATGAAAGTATAAATGCTGGACCAGTAGTATAAATCATACTTTTTACATGATCAAATAAATTTGCTTCACCAACTCCGGCAGAAAGGTTAGTTGAATCTGAAAGGGGAGACATTTTATCACCAAATATAGAACCAGTTATAATAGCACCAGCAGTTAGCTCAGGTGGAATATTAAGTCCCATACTAATACCCATAAAGGCAACACCAAAGGTAGCACCTGTAGTATAACTACTTCCAGTTGATACTGAAGCAACTGCACAGATAAATGCGGCAGTTAATAAAAAATATTTAGGCGAAATTAGTTTAAGTCCATAATAGATTAATGTAGGAATTGTACCAGCAGGTATCCAAGATGCTATAAGTACTCCTACAAGCATCAGTATAAGCATAGGAATCATTGCTATTTCACAACCATAAAGTATTCCTTTTTCAACATCACTCCAACTAAATCCAGACATAAGTGCAACTATTGCAGCAACCACTGTTGCTAAAATTAATGTAATATGTGTTGCGTATGGTTGCTTTAATACAAAGATTTGTACTGCCATAGCAGCACATAGAAAAAATACTACAAACAATGCAGCACTAAAGCTAGGCATTTTTTCTTTAGATTTGTTTTGACTTGCCATAAGTTTAACCCCCTATAAATTAACTTTCACCATCATGATAATCTATACATGTTTTTTTATTTGTTTTAAAAAGTGTTTATATTAAGAAAATTTAAAATAATTTTTATGTATAATCTATAAACAATAAACAATAAATAGTAGATAAATAAACAAAAGATTTATTTTAAATTCAAGATAAGAGCTTTATTATAGATTTTAATATATTTTTTTGACAGAAATATTATAAACTTATTAAAATAGCAAATAACTAGTGCTTTTATAAGCAAGCTATTTTATAATATATCTGTTAACATTATAAATACGACTTTAAAGATTAGTCTCAAAAATAAGGAGAGATTTAAGATGGAGAATTTAATAAACTTCTTTAAAGGAATGGTTATAGGTATTGCCAATATCATTCCAGGTGTTAGTGGAGGAACAATGGCTGTAGTATTAAATATATACGATAAGCTTATAGCCTCTATAAGTGGGATTTTAAAGGATTGGAAGAAAAACTTAATATTTTTATTTCCAATAGGTATTGGTGCAGGCACAGGTATTGTACTTTTTAGTAAATTAATTAAGACTTTATTAGAGAATAAACCTATACCTACAAATTTTTTCTTTATAGGGCTTATCATAGGAAGCATTCCTATGATAGGTAAAAAGGCGTTAGAGTCTAAATTCAAAACATCTAGTATAATTCCATTTGCAATAACTCTTGGAATTTTAATAGCTTTGTCTATAATAATGCCACCAGAAGCTAATGTAGCGGTTATTAGAGATTTAACTGTTAATTCATTTATTAAACTATTATTAGCAGGAATAATAGGAGCCTCAGCGATGGTTGTACCAGGGATAAGTGGTTCTTTTATACTACTCTTAATAGGATTATATACAACAGCTATAACTGCAGTAGCAGAATTTAATATTCCTCTTTTAATTCCAATAGGATTAGGAGTAATAATAGGTATAGTATTTACAACTAAGGTTATTGATAAATTATTAAGTAGATTCCCCCAACCTACATATTTTGCAATATTAGGACTTGTAATTGGTTCTGTATTTCCAATTTATCCGGGATTTATTCTTAATATAGATGGAATTATAGCTATAGCAGCTATGATAGGAGGAATTATATTAGCATATTTTTTAGGATCAGATAAAAAATAAAAGTATATATTTAAAACATTAAAAAGCCCTACAAAAATTGTAGGGCTATATTTTTTAGAGAAATCACTTCAACTGCTATAAATTGGGTTGTTGCAATGTAATTGCTAAGTTTATATCATTAAAAATAATGTTATGCTTTCAAACAAATAAAATACTAAACTATTTTGGGTTATACAATCAGCTGTGATTAGGGCGATGCTTGCTACTAAATAAAATATCGATTACTTGCTAAATTTATTGCTACATTTTACTAGTTAATTATAGCAGTTGAAGTTGATAACTAACTAAATTTATATAGTTATTATTTTCTTTATTATAACATTTAAGATAAAGTGAGTAAATAGAGAAAATTTGAACAAATGACTGTTAAATTTTAAATTATTGTAAAATATTTGTTAATAATTATGAATTTCATAAGAAAAATGAATGATTTGACTATTGAGGTTACAAAAATACATGAAAGCTACTAAGGTTTCTATAAAATTGCAATCAAATAAAGTTTTAGATTGGAAATCTATATTATAATATAGGATAATAAACATAGTGTATAATTGGCAATTGACTATAGAAAATTGTTGATACTTCTTTTTAAAAAGAGAAGTATCAAGTTGATTTCTTTGATTTAAAAGTAGCCTGAGGGAGAGAGTTATGAATAGATATATTAGATTTAAAATCATAACAGAAGATAAAATAGGTATAACCCTTCAAATATTAGAAAAACTATATGCTTCTAATATAAATCTTATATCTATTGAGGTATTTCCAAAGAAGATATATATTAAAATTGAAAAAATTAGTGAAAATAAAAAGTTATCTTTAATGGAAGATATAACTTCTATAGATGAAGTTAAGAGTATAAATGAAGTAGAGTTATTAACTTATGAAGCAAATGAAAGAAAACTTTTAGCACTTATAGATTCTGTAGATGATGGTATTATGGCAGTAAATAAAAATTTTCAAATAGAAACATTTAATCGTTATTGTGAAAAAATCTTTCATTACAAAAGAGAAGAGGTTATTGGCAAAGATGTTCGAACCATAATAAAAGAAGATGCACCTATAATAAATCTTATTAAAAGCGGAAAGGACTATACTAATTTAGAATTTAACAGCAAAAACGAAAGGGGAAATAGCCATTATATTGCTACAGGAAGACATATAAAATGTGATAATGGAAATACATTGGGATGGGTGTCATCTATAAGAGATATGAAAAAAGCTATAGAAATGGCAAAAGTAGTATCTTATACAAAGGATGGTGCATTTAATGAGATTGTTGGGAATAGCATTGTTATTGAAAGAACTAAAAAAATCGCACATACAGTAGCAAAGGGTAGTTCCACCATATTAGTTAGAGGAGAAAGCGGTACAGGAAAAGAGCTTTTTGCGAAAGCCATACATAACCTAAGCCCAAGAATGGACAAACCTTTTATAGCAATAAATTGTGCAGCATTACCAGATAGTTTAATTGAAAGTGAACTTTTTGGGTATGAAAAAGGAAGCTTTACTGGTGCTTTAAATAGTGGTAAAGATGGACTTATTAAAGAGGCTAGTGGAGGAACATTGTTTTTAGATGAAATAGGAGAGTTATCAATGGTTCTTCAATCAAAACTTTTAAGAGTATTACAAAATTCTGCAGTAAGAAAAATAGGAAGTAGTAGGGAAGAAAAAGTAGATGTAAGGATAATAGGGGCTACAAATAGAAATTTAGAAGAAATGATCAAGAAGAAGAGTTTTAGAGAGGACTTATATTATAGATTGAATGTAATTCCATTATACATACCACCTTTAAGAGATAGAAGTGAGGATATACCTAGCCTTGTAAACTATTTTATTGAAGAATTGAATCTATCTTTGAATAAAAATATAGTAGGTGTAGATACAGGATTTATAAATAAACTATTAGAGTACCATTGGCCTGGGAATATTAGAGAACTTAAAAATATTGTTGAAAGAGCTATGAATTTATCCTCTTCCAACATTCTAACTATAGATAGTTTGATGTTAGATATAAATCCGCATAATTTTAATAGAGAACCAAGAGAAGATGGGAAATGTCTAACTTTAAAAGAAAGTATAGAAAAAGTAGAAAAGGCATCAATAATTGAAGCATTACAAAAACATAAAAGTATTAGAAAAACTGGAAAAGCATTAGGGGTCACCCATACTACTATTATAAATAAGATAAATAAATATAATATAAAATGGAAAGAAAATTAACCATATGTAAAAATTATTTACCGTTATTGGTTTGAAAAAGTTCCACTTGCTTATTATAAAATAGTTTAATAGTAAGATTATCAGGTAGAATGGCTAGAATATTAACAACTTACAGATTTTTCATCCTGTGGCATAATAATTGCTTTAATATTATTTTGTGAAGATACAATATAAAATATTAAGGGGGCATACATATGAATAAAGGGCAATTAAAGCAAATGGGATTTTCGACAAAAGCTATACATGGTGGGGCTAAAAAAAATGAATATGGTGCATTAGCTACTCCAATATACCAAAGTTCTACTTTTGTTTTTGATTCAGCAGAGCAAGGTGGAAATAGATTTGCTTTAGAGGAAGAAGGATATATATATAGTAGATTAGGTAACCCTACTAATAGTGTTTTAGAAGAAAAGTTAGCAATACTTGAAGGTGGAGAAGCTGCTATGTCAATGAGTTCTGGTATGGGGGCAATTTCTTCAGCATTATGGACAGCTTTAAAAGCAGGAGATCATATAGTAGCAGCAAAGACTCTTTACGGATGTACTTTTGCATATTTAAGCCATGGATTAACTAGATTTGGAGTAGAAATTACTTTTGTTGACACCAAAGATCCACAAAATGTGAAAGATGCTATGAGAGAAAATACTAGAGTAGTTTATTTAGAAAGTCCAGCAAACCCAAACTTAGATTTAACAGATATAGAAGCTATATGTAAAATTGCTCATGAAAATGAAAATTGTTTAGTAATGGTAGATAATACTTTCTGTACACCATATATCCAAAGGCCATTGGAATTAGGTGCTGATGTAGTTATACATTCTGGTACAAAATTTTTAAATGGTCATGGGGATGTAGTATGTGGATTTGTAATAGGTTCAAGTGAATTTATAAAGCAGGTAAGATTATTTGGAGTTAAAGATATGACAGGGTCTAGTATGAGCCCATTTGATGCTTTCTTAGTTATAAGAGGGATGAAAACACTTCCACTTAGAATGGAAAAGCACTGTGATAATGCCATGAAGGTAGCAGAATTCTTGGAAAATCATAAAGCAGTCGAAAAAGTATATTATCCAGGACTTGAAAGTTTTCCACAATATGAATTAGCACAAAAGCAAATGTCATTACCAGGTGCAATAATTGCTTTTGAAATAAAAGGAGGACTAGAAGAAGGTAGAAAAATGATAAACAATACTAAGCTTTGTAGTTTAGCAGTAAGCCTTGGAGATGCAGAAACTCTAATTCAACATCCTGCATCAATGACTCACTCACCATATGCTCCTGAAGAAAGACTAGAAGCTGGAATTAAAGATAACTTAGTTCGTTTAGCTGTAGGACTTGAAGACGTTGAAGATATAATTTTAGATTTAGATAGAGCTTTAAAAACTATATTATAGTTAAGATTTAAAATGGTAAACCCTAAAGTAATCATGGTCAAAGTATTAAATGATTATTTTAGGGTTATTATTTTTATAGACAAAGTCTATTTAATGCACAATGCACAATTAAGGTTGAAATTATTTTTTAGCAAAATAATTTCTTTAAAGGGATTTTTTTGCCTAGCAATTTTATTGCTAGTTATTCTGTGGCGAACATTGTTCGCCGCTACAGTTAATCAATTCAAAGTTTCTCAGCCACTGCTGAGAAATATCCATAATTGTGCATTGTACATTATGAATTCAATAGCTTAACTATGATACCAAAAAATATTGATTATTTTCATATATATCAAATTTAGAGCCGGTATATGTATATAGCTGTAGCCATATACATTATTTTACATATTATAAAATAGGGACTAATTTTAAAGGAGGCAAAAAGTGGAAAAACATTTAAAGAAATTAAGTGAAGTTAATGTTGGAACTGTAGTAGTAATTTCAGAAATTCTATCAAAAGGCCTGTCGAAACAAAGATTATTAGACTTAGGTTTTGTTCCTAATACAGAATTGTATGTATTAAGAGAAGCACCTTTAGGTGAGCCAACTGCTTATTTTATAAGAGATACTTGTATAGCTTTAAGAAAAGAAGAGGCAGATAATATATTAGTATGTGAAGAAAAACTTTAGGAGGTATACTATGGGGTTAACTTTTGATTCTACTAAAAAGAAAAATTTAGAGGACATTCAAATAGTTAATAAGAAAAAGGATAACCAAAGAGTTATTGCATTAGCAGGCAATCCCAACACAGGAAAAAGTACAGTTTTTAACGCTCTAACAGGACTTCGACAACATACAGGTAATTGGCCTGGAAAAACAGTAGTTAATTTTCAAGGTAACTTTAATTATAAGGAGAAAGAATTTATTTTAGTAGACTTACCAGGAACTTATTCTCTTTTAGCTAGTTCAACAGAAGAGGAAGTAGCTAGAGATTATATTTGCTTTGGAAATGCAGATTTGACTGTAGTAGTTTTGGATGCTACTTGTATTGAGAGAAATTTAAACTTGTTGCTTCAAATATTAGAAATTACTCCTAAAGTTTTAGTTTGTCTAAACCTTATGGATGAAGCAAAAAAGAAGAATATAAAAATAGACATAGACGAATTAAGCAAGAAACTAAAAGTACCTATAATACCTACCTCTGCAAGAAGTGGAATAGGAATAGAAGATTTAAAAGAAGCTATATATGAAAATGCACTAAAAGAAAAATGGGAAGAAACTTTAAAAATAAATTATAGTGAAAGCATTAATGATGAAATAAATAAAGTATCTTCATTACTTGAAAACAAATATAGTGGAATAAATTATAGATGGACTGCACTTAGATTGTTAGATGGAGATGAGAGTATAAAACAATCTATAAGAAAATATATAAGTGAAGATTTTATTGAAGACGATAGTGAAATTGAAGAGGAAATCAAAAATTTTAGAGAAAAACAAAATAATAAGGTAAGGGATATAATTGTATCTGATATATATAAGCAATGTGAAGATATAGTAAAAAGTACTATTAATAAAAGTAAAAATAAGATATTACAACAGCAGAAGATAGATAATATATTGACTTCTAAGGCAACAGGCATTCCTATAATGCTTTTGATGCTAACCTTAATTTTATGGATAACTATTGAAGGTGCTAATGTACCTTCGGAGTTTTTAGCTAAGGTATTATTTTCTTTTGAAGATAAGATTATGGATTTACTTATTACAATAAAATTGCCTATATGGTTTTGTAACATTGTAGTTTTAGGAGTATATAAAACCTTAGCGTGGGTAGTTTCAGTTATGCTTCCACCTATGGCTATATTTTTCCCCCTATTCACTATATTAGAGGATAGCGGATACTTACCTAGAGTTTGCTTTAATCTAGATAAAGCATTTAAAAAAGCTTGTTGTCATGGAAAGCAAGTCTTAACTATGTGTATGGGTTTTGGCTGTAATGCAGCAGGGGTCATTGCTTGCAGAATTATTGATTCACCTAGAGAGAGGTTAATAGCGATATTAACTAATAATTTCGTTCCTTGTAATGGAAGATTTCCTACTTTAATAGCTCTCTCTATAATTTTTGTAGGAGGCACATTTGCCTCTGATAGAGTTAATTCTATAGTAGCAGCATTGATGGTTGTAGCTTTAGTAGTTCTAGGAGTAGTAATTACGTTAATAAGTTCTTTTATTTTATCTAAAACTATATTAAAAGGAATGCCTTCTTCCTTTACCTTAGAACTTCCACCATATAGAAAACCTCAAATAGGCAGGGTTATATATACTTCAATAATTGATAGAACTATATTTGTATTATGTAGAGCAATGCTAGTAGCAGCTCCAGCAGGGCTTATAACCTATATATTAAGCAATGTAATGATAGGTGATATGAGCATAGTAGCACATATTGCTAACTTCCTGCAACCTTTTGGAAAACTAATAGGTCTTGATGGATATATATTAATGGCTTTTTTATTAGGATTTCCTGCAAATGAAATAGTACTTCCTATACTTTTAATGGGATATCTATCAAATGGTGTTATGATTGAACATGACAGTATAGAGCAACTTAAGAATATACTAGTTAACAACGGTTGGACATATTTAACATTATTAAATACCATGTTATTTTCACTATTACATTTTCCTTGTGGTACAACTATTTGGACTATTAAAAAAGAGACTGGTAGTAATAAATGGACACTAGTATCATTTTTGATGCCTACTGCCATTGCAATAATGGTTTGCTTTATAACAACTACTATAAGTAAAATAATTTTTTAAAGTAATAAATTATGGAATATAGAATTTTTACAATTGATAATTGACGATTGTTGTGACTTCTCCTTTAAAGGAGAAGTTTTCAATTTATTTTAAATGTTAATAGTTAAAAAGTGCGGCAGTCATTCACAATTTTACTTTTTACTTTAAGTGATCTTATTAATTTTTAATGCATACTAGGATATAATATATAGATAAACTACTTTAAATTTTAATATATGTCTTAATATAGTTGAGAATTTTATGTGTTAATTTATGACCTTAAAAATTGACAATTGACAATGGAGAATTGACAATTATTGTTGAAATTAGTTTTATCAAACTAATTTCTTTAATTGATTTTTTTACCACCCCTGGGGAACAGCGCGAAGCCCTTTAGGGTTACCTTGGGGTGCAGTATAGTTCGGAANNCTACATTTGCTAGTGTTTTATTGTAGATGAGAACAGTGTTCGCCAGTTTTTTTAGTGCGTCTTGTGGTTTAATATTTATTCAATAATATATGGCGAACACTGTTCGCCGCTACAGTTAATCAATTTTAAATTTCTCAGTTACCACTGAGAAATATCCATTATTGTCCATTGTCAATTGTCAATTGTCAATTATCAATTATCAATTATATAAATCTTAGGAAAGAAGGGTTTAGAAGTATGAAGTATAGAGAAATATATAAATCATGGATAGAAAGTGATTACTTTGATGAAGCTACAAAGAAAGAACTTATAGATATAGAAAGTAATGAAGGTGAAATAGAGGATAGATTTTATAAAGATTTAGAATTTGGAACTGCTGGGTTAAGAGGTAAGATTGGAGCAGGGACAAATAGGATGAATAGGTATATAATTGCTAGAGCCTCACAAGGACTTGCAGATTATATAAATGAGGTAGAGAATAAGTCAGCGGATAAATCAGTAGCAATAGCTTATGATTGTAGACATTTTTCTGAAGAATTTGCAAGAACTGCTGCTAGTGTTTTAGCAGCTAATAATATAAAAGCTTATATTTTCGACTCTTTAAGACCTACACCGGAGCTATCTTTTGCAGTAAGAGTTCTAGGATGTACTGCAGGAATTGTGGTAACAGCCAGCCATAATCCAAAAGAATATAATGGATTTAAAGTTTATTGGAAAGATGGAGCACAAATATTATCTGATATAGCAGATGGAATACTAAATAAAATTAATCAAATAAATGATTTTAAAGCTATCCCTAGTATGGAAATTCAAAGTGGAACTGAAGAAGGACTTATTGTATTTTTAGAAAGGGATATAGATGATTTATATCTCCAAAAAGTAAAATCATTATCTTTAAGTGAAGATATTGATAAAGATATAAATGTAGTTTATACACCTCTAAATGGTACAGGAATGGTGTTTGTACCTAGAGTATTAAATGAAAGAGGATTTACCAATATTCATATTGTAAAAGAGCAGAAGGACCCGGATCCAGATTTTACTACTGTAGGATACCCTAATCCAGAAGATGTGAATGCCTTTAAACTTTCTATTGATCTTGGTAAAAAAGTTAATGCAGATTTATTGATGGCAACAGATCCTGATTGTGATAGGATAGCTATAATGGTTAAAGATAAAAACAATGAATATGTAGCTTTCAATGGAAATCAAAGTGGTGCTATATTAGTTAAATATGTTCTTGAGGGAATGAATAATAAAAATATACTTCCACCTAATGGAGTTATAGTTAAATCTATTGTTACAGGAGATTTAGGTAAAACTATAGCTAAAAGTTATGGTGTTCATACTGATGAAGCACTTACAGGCTTTAAAAATATTTGTGGAAAAATCAATGAATATGAAGTAGAAGGAAGTTATCAATATATTTTAGGATATGAAGAAAGTATAGGATACAATGTAGGTACATTTGTAAGAGATAAAGATGGAGTAACTGCATCTATGCTTCTTTGTGAAGCTGCTGCGTACTATAAAAAAAGAGGAAAAACACTAATTGATGTATTAAATGAAATCTACGAAGAGTTTGGATACTATAGAGAAAAGCAAATTTCTCTTGTTCTTGAAGGGATAAGTGGACAACAGAGAATAAAAAGAATGATGGAAGAGTATAGAAGGGAATATCCTCATAGTATAGAAAATTTAAAGTTAATTGAGGCAATAGATTATACAAATCCAGAAGAAACTAATATGCCATATTCAGATGTATTAAAATTTAAGTTTAATGATGAGTCATGGTATGCAGTAAGACCTTCAGGTACAGAACCTAAAATAAAAATATATATTTATACTAAAGGAAACGATTTAAAAGAGGCAGAAGATAAAATTAATATGATAAGTGAAGTTGTTTTAGGTAAAATAAATTCTATAGAATAGATTTTACCTATTAAGAAAAGCGTGATAAAAATCACGCTTTTTCTAATCATGTCTGGGATTAGCTGAAACCACTTCTATTGCCCTAAGCACGGAAGTAGTTATTTAAGAACTCCCGTGACATCTTAGTGAATATCTAGAAGGAATTAAAGTTCCATCTTTTTAACATTGTCTGGTATTATTAAATCAGCTAATGTTGCATTTTTTACATCTTCGATTGTAGCTTCAGGTCCTAATTCTCTTAATACAAGACCTTCTTTAGTAACTTCCATAACAGCCATTTCAGTAATGATTAAGTTAACTTGATTAGCAGCAGTTAATGGTAGTGTACATTTTTTAAGAATTTTAGGATTTCCTTTTGCAGTATGTTCCATAGCAACTATAACCTTTTTAGCTCCAACTACAAGGTCCATAGCTCCACCCATTCCAGGAACTTTTTTTCCTGGTATCATCCAGTTAGCAAGGTTTCCTTCTTGGTCAACCTCTAATGCACCTAGTACAGTTGCATCAACATGTCCGCCTCTTATTATTCCAAAAGATATTGAACTGTCAAAAAATGCAGCGCCAGGTAAAACGGTTACAAATTGACCGCCAGCATTAACTAAGTCTTTGTCTTCTTTTCCTTCAGCAGGAGCAGGTCCTATTCCTACGAATCCGTTTTCAGATTGTAATGTTACATCTACTCCTTCTGGTATATAGTTAGCAACAAGAGTTGGAAGACCTATACCTAAGTTTACAACGTCTCCATCTTTTAATTCTTTAGCAACTCTTTTTGCGATTACTTCTCTTATCATATTTTTATCCATATTATTTGTCCTCCTTTACGATGTAGTCAACAAATATTGATGGTGTCATCACTATGTTTGCATCTAATTCGCCAGCTTTTACTAATTCTTCAGCTTCAACGATTACAACGTCAGCAGCTGCAGCCATTAATGGGTTAAAGTTTCTTGTAGATTCGTGATAGTATACGTTTCCTTTTTCATCAACTTTAGAACCAAATATTAACGCTACATCAGCTTTTAACGGAGTTTCAAGAAGATATTCAGCACCGTTAACAGTTATTTTTTCTTTTCCTTCTTCAACAATTGTTCCAAGACCAGTTGGAGTTAAGAATCCACCAAGTCCAGCACCGCCACATCTAACTCTTTCAGCTAGTGTACCTTGAGGAACAAGTTCAACTTCCATTTCTTTTTCATTCATTTGTCTTCCAGTCTCAGGATTTGTTCCAATGTGAGAAGCAATTGTTCTCTTAACTTGCTTATTAACTATTAGCTTACCAATTCCTCTATCAGGGAATCCAGTATCATTAGCTATAATAGTTAAATCTTTAATACCTTTTTCTACTAGCGCATCAACAAGTTTTTCAGGAGTTCCAACGGCTAAGAAACCACCAATCATTAATGTCATTCCATCTTGAATATGTGCTAGAGCTTCTTCTACAGTAACAATTTTTTTCATATTTCTACCTCCATCGAATTAAACTTTCTTTAAAAATTCATCAAATAAAAAATTTGTAGAATATCAGAACTATATAAACATTCTATATAGATTCAATAAATCCTCTTTTTATCTGAAATTTTATAAAAATTTTAATTATATTTATTTTATTTAAGGATTTTATTGTAAAACTTAAGAAATTTGTAGAATCATTTTTTTATCTTAATGAAAAAGTTTTTAAATTTAAGGTAAAATATATAGTAAATACATTTGAAAATTTAGAGTGTAAGTTAATACAAATTTAATAGACATATTTAAATTTATAATGCAGTTGAAAGTTTATAATTTGAGAAATAATGATATAATTGCTTAAAATTAACTGTGAATTTTAGATGGCATAATGATTGTTCCCTTTTCATAATAAATTTATGAAACTAATTACAACTTTATTACAGAGGATGTGAAAATATTGAGTTTAAGATTTATATTTGGAGGAGCTGGTAGTGGAAAAAGCTATCGTTGTATTGAGGAAATAAAAAGAAAAAAAGAGAATGAAGTAGAACATCCATTAATTTTATTAGTACCAGAGCAGATTTCTTTTAGAGCAGAAAAATGGTTAATAGAGAAAATAGGGGCTACGGGAATAAACAATGTATATGTACTTAGCTTTAAGAGAATGGCATATACCATTTTTAATGAGGTAGGTGGAATCACTCATTCTCATATGAGTCCAACAGGTAAGGCAATGATTATAGATAGAATAATGAAGGAAGTGCATGAAGATTTAAAAATATTTTCTTTAGCTTCAAGGCAAAAAGGTTTTGTAGAAACTATTTCTGAAATGATAAATGAGCTTAAAAGATACAATATTTCTATAGAGACCTTAAATATATTAAAAGAAGATGTAAGTCATAGTTCGTTACTTACAGATAAACTTTCAGATATATCATTAATTTATAGCAAGTATGAAGAAATATTGAAAAGAGGATATTTTGATCCAGAAGATGACTTAACTATTCTTTACGAGAAAATAGATGAAAGTAAATTATTTAAAGGAGCAGAGGTATGGATAGATGAGTTTTCAGGCTTTACTCCACAACAATATAAAATTATTGAAAGACTTCTTAAAAATTGCAGAAAGGTTAATATAACTCTTCCTTATGAAGGAAGCGATGCTAAAGGTATAAGGGAAGGAGAAATAGATAATACAAATGCTTTTTATACTGTGTATTATACAGAAAAAACTATACTGAAAATAGCAGGAGAAAATAATGTTGGCTATGATAAACCATTAATTTTAAAAGGAAATCCACGAAATGAATATAACTATAGATTTATAAATTCAGAGGAACTAGGGTATTTAGAGAAAAATTATTTTGGGGCAAACTTCAAGCCTTATGAAGGTGATACAAAGGATATAAAGATTTTTAAAACTTTAAATACATATTCAGAAGTTGAGCATGTGGCTAGAGAAATATTAACACTTTGTAGGGAAAAAAATTATAGATTTAATGACATAGCTGTAGTTGCTAGAGATTTAAATTCATATGAAGAAATAGTGAAAGTTATTTTTGATGAATATGAAATTCCACATTTTTTAGATAGAAAAAAAGATATAGAAAATAATCCTATTATTATATTAATAAAATCTTCGCTTGAGATATTTACAAAGAATTTTAGTTATGAATCAGTATTTAGATATTTAAAAAGTGGACTTTTAGATTTAACCTATGATGAAGTTGATATTTTAGAAAACTATGTATTAGCTTACGGAATAAAAGGTAAGAAGAGATATGTAAATGACGATTATTGGAATGATGAGACAGTAAAAGAGATTAAAAATAAATTTATAAGCCCACTTATTAACTTTAGAGATAAAATTACTAATAGAAGCTATGTTAAAGATATTTGTAAAGCAATTTTTGAATTTCTAGAGGAAATTGAAATTTATGAAAAGCTTACTATATGGATTGAGAATTTTAAAGAAGATAAGAATTTAATAGCAGTAAATGAGTATAGTTCAATATGGAACTTGCTAATTGAACTTTTAGATCAATTTGTAGAAGTTTTAGGTGAAGAAATATTACCACTAGACGAGTTTATAGATATTTTTTCCATTGGAATATCAACTCATGAGATAGGATTAATTCCTCCAGCACTGGATCAGGTCATAGTAGGTAATATAGACCGTATAAGAACTCATGAAATAAAAGCACTTTATGTTATAGGAGTTAATGACGGAGTATTTCCTAAAATTATAAATGAAGAAGGCATTTTTAGCGATATGGATAGGGCTGTTTTTGAAGGTAATGGTATTAAACTTGCCAATGACACTAAAGCACTAGCCTTTGCAGAACAGTATTTAATATATGCAACCTTGGCTGTCCCTAGTGAAAAGCTATGCCTTAGTTATCCTATTGCAAATTTTGAAGGTAAGACCCTAAGACCTTCTATAATTATTCCTAGAATTAAATCTATATTTAAAAATATTAAAGAAGAAAGTAATATATCAGAACTATGGGAACAGCATAATAGCATAGAAAAAGTGGCAGCAAAACTTCCTTCTTTTAATGAACTTATTATGGAAATAAGAAAATTTATTGACAGTAATGAAATTTCTCCATTATGGGAGGAAATATATAGATGGTTTATGGAAGAAGAAGAGTTTAGAGAAAAAAGTAAAACTATTTTTGAAGGTTTTTCTTATACAAATATTATTAATGCTATTAATAGTGAAAAAATAAGAAAACTTTATGGTGGAAACAATTATTTTAGTGTTTCTAAAATTGAAAAATATGCTCAGTGTCCCTTTGCTTATTTTATTCAATATGGCTTAAAGGCAAAAGAGAGAAAAGTATATAACTTTTCAGCGCCAGACTTAGGAACTTTTATGCATAATGTACTAGATACTTTTTCAAAGAAAATTGAAAAAGATAATCTTAAATGGAAAGATTTAAATAAGGAATATTGTGAAAAAAACATAGAGTATATTGTGGAACTTATAGTTAGTGAAGATAAGAGCTTTGTTTTAAATAGTTCTGCTAGATATAAATATATAACTGAAAGATTAAAAAGGGTTTTAATTAGAGCTGTGTTAGTAATTGTTGAGCAACTTAGAGTAAGTGGATTTGAACCACATGGCTATGAAATTTCTTTTGGTCTTAAAGATACAGATTATCCGCCTATAGTACTTAAACTTTCAAGTGGAGAGACTGTAAGACTTATGGGAAGGATAGATAGAATTGATAAATTTGTAAGTAATAATGAGATTTATTACAGAATTATAGATTATAAGTCTGGTAATAAAGAATTCAAACTTAGTGATGTTTATTATGGACTTCAAGTGCAGTTATTAACCTATCTTGATGCAATTTTGAGTAATGAGGAGAAAAATAATACATTTTCAAAACCAGCAGGAGTGTTGTACTTTAAGATAGATGATCCTATTATTGCTATTAAAAAAGGAGCAAGTGATGAGGAAATAGAGGAAGAACTTCTAAAAGAATTAAAAATGAAAGGCCTTCTAATTAAAGACATAGAGATTTTAAGACAAATGGATAACACTATGGATAATGGAAATAACTCTTCTGTAATACCAGCAGGAATCAAAAAAGATGGGGAGCTTACCTCTGCATCTTCTGTTATATCTTATGAAGGGTTCAATGCACTTAGAAATCATGTAAAACAGGAATTAGCTAAAAATTGTGAAGAAATGCTCAGTGGAGAAATTGGTATAAAGCCTTATAAAAGAGGAGGAGAAAATCCATGTGATTTTTGTGAACTTTCTCCTATATGTCAATTTGATTTGTCTTTTGAAGAAAATAAATTTAGATTAATAAAGGAAAAGAAAGATAAAGAAATATTAGAAATACTAGAAAAGAAAGGAGATAGTAGTAATGAGTAGTAAAGAAGAAACAAAAGTAAGTTGGACTAGAGAGCAGTTAGCTGCAATTAATACAAGAGGAGCAAATTTATTAGTTGCAGCAGCTGCCGGTTCAGGAAAAACAGCAGTTTTAGTTGAAAGAATTATAAAGATGATAACAGATAGGGATAATCCTGTTGATATAGATAGGCTTTTAGTTGTTACTTTTACAAATGCTGCTGCCTCTGAGATGAGGGAGCGAATAGGAGAAGCAATTTCAAAAGAAATTCATAAAAATCCTAATTCTAAGAGCCTACAAAGACAGCTAACTCTTTTAAATAAGGCAAGTATTACTACTATACACTCTTTTTGTCTTGAAGTAATAAAAACAAATTTTCATATGATAGATTTAGATCCATCCTTTAGAGTTGCAGATGAGACAGAGGCAATTCTTTTAAAGCAAGAAGCTTTAGATGAAGTATTTGAAGAGATGTATGATATAGATGATAAGCTATTTTTGAAGCTAGTGGAATGCTATTGTAACAATAAAAATGATAGTCAGCTTTTTGATATGGTACTAAATCTTTATAACTTTGCTATGAGTAGTCCTAGTCCAATAGAGTGGCTTAAAGAAAAAGCTGATGTATTTAATGTAAGTGATAGCTTTTCTTTTCAAGATTCAAAGCTAGGGCAATCGCTACTTAAAGATGTGAGGATAGAATTAGAGAGCATTGTAAGCTCTATGAATATTGCTAGGGAAATAGTTAATAATACTCCTTCATTGTTAAGTTATCAGGAAAATATAAATCCAGAGTATGAAATGATTAAAGGATTATATGAAAGCTCAAATTCCTTTGAAGATTTAAAGCATAGCTTTGAAAATGTATCCTTTGGTAAGCTTACTACAATAAGAGGATGTAAAGATAAAATAGAGCAGGAAGAAGTTAAAAAAATAAGAGATAATGCTAAGAAAAAAATAGGTGAGCTTTCAAATATCATAATTCAAGCTTCTTCAAAGAAGAGTATAGAGGATTTAAAATATTTATATCCTCTTATGGATAAACTTTCAGAGCTTGTGGTTAAAATGAAAGAAGTCTATGATAAAAAGAAAAAAGAAAGAGCATTAATAGATTTTAATGATTTTGAACATTTTGCTTTAGATATATTAACAGAAAAGAATGATGAAGGGAAAATAATTCCTTCTAAAGTTGCAGAAGAGTTAAGAGAAAAGTATGAAGAAATCTTAATAGATGAATATCAAGATTCTAACTATGTTCAAGAGTATATTTTAACTATGATTTCCAGAAATCCTCTAGGAGAAAATAATATATTTATGGTAGGGGATGTTAAGCAGAGTATCTATAGGTTTAGAATGGCTAAGCCGGAGCTATTTCTTCATAAAAAAAATACTTATAGTGAAGAAGAAGACGCAGATGAAATAATAATAAAGCTATACAAAAATTTTAGAAGTAGGGAAGAAGTTATAAATGCTACTAATTTTATATTTAAACATATAATGTCAAGTAATGTAGGAGAGCTTGAATATACAGAGGAAGAGGCTCTAAATTTAGGAGCAGATTATAAGCCTTTAGAAGATGAAGGTACAGTAGGTGGACCTATAGAAGTAATGCTTTTTGAAAAAAATAAAGATATTGAAGAAATTGAAGAAGAGGACAGCGAGCCATTAACGAATATTCAAATAGAAGCTAGAGCGGTAGGAAACAGAATTAAGGAGCTTACTAATATAGAAAGTGGTTTCAAAGTTTTTGATAAAAATACCAAAAGCTATAGAAATGTAGAATATAAAGATATAGTAATATTACTTCGTGCTACCTCTGAGTACGCACCAGTATTTAATGAGGAACTTAAAAATTTGGGTATTCCTGTATATGCAGATACTTCAGAAGGATATTTCAATACATTAGAAATTCAAATTATGATAAGTCTTCTTCAAATTATAGATAATCCAAGACAAGACATTCCATTATTGGCAGTACTTCGTTCTCCAATAGGTGGATTTTCAGCAGAAAATCTAGTAGATATAAGAATAAATGGTCCTGAAACTACAGTTTATGAGGCTATGAATAGTTATATAAATGAGGAAGAAGATTTAGAGCTTAAGAAAAAAGTTGAAAAGTTTTTAGAAAAGCTAGTTCATTGGAGAAATAAATCTTTAATAACTCCTATTGATGAATTTATCTGGTATTTATATATGGATACAGGATATTATGGGTATGTAGGCGCCATGCCAGCAGGAGTTCAAAGACAGGCGAATTTAAGGATTTTATTTCAAAGGGCAAGACAATATGAAAATACAAGCTACAAAGGATTATTTAATTTTGTTAATTTCATTAATAAGTTAAAAGTAAGTAGTGGCGATTTAGGAACTGCTAAAATCATAGGAGAAAATGAAAATGTAGTTAGAATTATGAGTATTCACAAAAGTAAGGGATTGGAATTTCCTATTGTATTTTTAAGTGCTATGGGTAAAAATTTTAATCGTATGGATAGTAGGAAAAAGGTATTATTTCATCATGATTTAGGCTTTGGACCTGAACTAGTTGATGTAGAAAAAAGAATCTCTTATTCTCCTACTGTAAAGGAAATATTAAAAAGTAAAATCAATATAGAAAGTCTTTCTGAGGAGATGAGAGTTTTATATGTTGCATTTACAAGGGCTAAAGAAAAATTGATATTAACGGGTACTTGTAGAGATTTTGATAAGTCTATAGAAAATTGGACTTCGGTGGCAAGAAATAGTGAAGATAAAATTTTAGAAGGATATTTATTAAAAGGAAATAGCTATTTAGATTGGGTTATGCCTTGTATTATAAAGCATAAAGATGGTGAACCATTAAGAAATTACTTAAAAATCAATGAGGAATCGGTAAGATTAGTACAAGATAACTCTAATTGGAATATAAAACTTATGAATTATAAGGATTTAAATGTAGAAGAGAGCATAGCTAAGCTAGAAGCTATAGATATTAAAGAAAAGCTAAATGAAATAGAATTAAAAGAAATTGATATTCATTACAGACAGGAAATGGAAAAAAGACTTAATTTTAAATATAAATATGAAGCTTCTACAAAGATACCTACTGTACTCACTGTATCAGAATTAAAGCGTACGTATAATCAAAGCTTAAATGATGAATTTGTTAATACAAATTATATACCTGCTATTGTTAGAAAGCCTATATTTCTAGAGGAGAAAAGAGGATTAACTCCTTCAGAAAAAGGAATTGCAATGCATAGTGTGATGCAAAGGTTAGATATTAATAGCATTAGTTCGAAGGAAGACATAATATCTCAAATTGAAAATATGGTTATAAAAGAACTAATTACAGAAGAGCAAGCTAAGTCTATTAGAGTAGAAAAGATATTGAAATTTTTTAATACGGGCTTAGGGGAAAGAATTTTAGCAGCACATAACAAAACTAAAGTTTATAGAGAAACTCCTTTTAGTATTGAAATAAGTAGTACAGAAATAGATGAGAGCTTAGATAAAAAAATTTACGAAAAAGAAAATATAATAGTTCAAGGCATAATAGATGGATACTTTGAAGAAGATGGAGAAATAGTGTTATTTGATTACAAAACAGATTATCTACCTAATGGTGATACTGCTTCAATAGTAGAAAAATATAGAGTTCAAATTGATTATTATACTAGGGCATTAGAAAAGATATTAGGAAAAAAAGTTAAAGAAAGATATCTATATTTATTTTCTATTGATAGTGAAGTAATACTATAATTTTATTTAGAAAAAATCTATTTGTTGTAAAGTGAAATTGAATTAATAAAAAATATAGTTAATTTTTCTAAATACAATAAACCGAAATTTTGCATTAGCTTTTCTTTTAATGGTAAAATTGTAAAAACTAATAATGAATGGAAATTATTATGAAATATGATACTATTAAAGAATAGGAGGAGTAATTATGAGTATTAAATCAAATAGAGAAAATGAAAGTGTAGAAACTATTGGAAGTAACTCTGAAATAAAAAAGAATATGAGTTTATATTTAGTTCTTAAGCCTATAGTTGGGCTTATCATTTCTATTGCGTTAGCAATTATTTTTTTAATACGTAAGGTTACATGGTCTATTCCTACATTATTATATTTGCTTATGCCAGTAGGAGTTTTAACTTTGATATATGTTTTATTATATATACCACTGCATAAAACCCTTGATTTATCTCCAATTTTTTTAAAAGGTAAATTTAAATATTTAACAATTGCCTTAGTAGTAGTTTTCATAGGATTAAATGTATTACTTTTTAAGATTAGCCCTATATGATTGTAAATTAAGACTAATTGAAAATAAATCATAAATAATGTTATTCATAGGTCATAGATATGAATAATTTTACAATTTCCCTTTCCGCAGTAATTAAAGAATCTTTTAGAAATATATTTACAGTGGGAGGGGATATTTATGAAAAGAAAAGATTTATTTATTACTTTATTAGCAATATTAATGATAATTTTTATAGGAAGCCTAAGCTATATAAAGTTAATAAAAGACGATAAAATAGCGCTACATCATAGCCATAAAATAAAGCCAGAGGTCCAAAAGTATACCTACAATGAAGAAAATAAATATAGGTCTTATAATTTAAAATGTAAGTGTGATGATAATATGTTAGAAATACATTTATATAGTAAAAGATAAAGAATTGTAAAATAGCCAAATTTAAAATATGTTTATTTTAAATTTGTTTTAGCAAATAATTATAATATAAAAAAATCGTGATTTTCAGTCACGATTTTTTATATTATAACTACTTTAAAATTATTTTTTTATAATAAATTTATGATATAGATTTGATAAATATAAAATGAATGTTAGAATTTATTTAGAGTAGAATAACTTAATATCTTAGTAAAGAAGATATTATAGCTTCAGATATAACAGATTAATATAGTAACTTAATTTTTATGTAAAAAGAATGTTTGTTTTTAGGAGGAGATTTATATGAAAATATTACATACTGGGGATTGGCATATTGGAAAATTAGTTCATGGATACCATATGACTGAGGATCAAGATTATGCATTAAATTCACTATGTGATGTTATTAAAGAGGAGAAGCCAGATGTTTTAGTTATTGCTGGAGATATATACGATAGATCAAATCCTCCTGTGGAAGCGGTAGCACTTTTAAATAAATATCTTAATAAAATTCTTATGGAATTAGAAACTCCTATTATTGCTATTGCAGGAAATCATGATAGTGCAGATAGACTTCATTTTGGAAGTGATATATTTTCAAAAAACGGATTATATATAGAGGGTGTATTTAGAAAAGATATAAAAAGGATAGTTTTAAAAGATGAACATGGCCCTGTAAATTTTTATTTGCTTCCATTTGTTGAGCCAGCTATAGTTAGAGAGGTTTTCAATGTAGATGTAAGAAATTATGAAGATGCTGCAAAAATTATTTTAGGTCATATAAAAGAGAATATGAATAGTGAAGAAAGAAATGTATTAGTTGCTCATAGTTATGTTACAGGAATAAATGAACCGGAAACCTGCGAATCAGAAAGGGCATTATCTATAGGGGGAACTGATTACATAAAAGCTGAAATTTTTGAGGAGTTTCATTATACAGCGTTAGGTCATTTACATAAATGCCAAAAGGTAAGTGATGATAGAATTAGATATTCTGGATCACTTTTAAAATACTCTTTTTCAGAATGTAATCATAAGAAATCTGTTACTGTGGTTACTTTAGATGAAAAGGGGGAAGTTGAGATAAATTTAAAACCTGTAAGGAACCTAAGGGATATGAGAAAAATAAAAGGAAATCTAGAAAATCTTTTAGATATGGAAGTGTATAAGGATACTAACGTAGAGGACTATATTCATGCTATTTTAACAGATGAAGGTGAACTTTTAGAACCTATGAGAAAATTGAAATCTATTTATCCAAATATTATGTCATTAGAGAGGGAAAATAGAATTAATAATTTAGGCGATATTAAAACTTCAGCAGGAGAAGGTGCAAAATATAAATCTAAGATGGAACTTTTTGAAGAATTTTATGTTTCTATAACGGGAAAAGAATTTACTGAGGAGAAAAAAGAAATTATGTCATCCGTTATAGGTGAAGTACAAAAAGAAGAGAGGAGCAATTAGCATGAAGCCTATAAAACTTACCCTAAATGCTTTTGGGCCTTATAGAGATAAGACAATTATAGATTTTACCTTACTTGAAAATAGAAATATATTTTTAATTACAGGAAATACTGGAGCTGGAAAGACAACAATTTTTGATGGAATAAATTTTGCGCTTTATGGAGACGCTAATGGCTCAGAGAGAGATGGAAAAAGTCTTAGAAGTGACTTTGCAGATATAGATGAAATTACTTATGTAGAATTGGAATTTAAACTTAGAAATCATATATATTTTTTAAGAAGAGTACCACCTCAGCTCACTAAAAAGAAAAGAGGAGAGGGTACAACAGAATTTAAGGGAGAGGCAGAGTTAAAGTGCTTAACCAACGATGAATTTAAGATTATAACTGGTCTTGATAAGGTTACTAAAAAAGTAGAAGAACTTTTAGGTATTAATAATAAACAGTTCAAACAAATAATTATGATACCTCAAGGAGAATTTAGAAAACTTTTAACCTCTGATAGTAAGGAAAGAGGAGATATACTTCAAAAGATTTTTCAAACAGAGTGTTATAGAAGTATACAAGAAAAACTTAAGAGGAAAGTACAGGATATAAATAAAAACACGTCTATAACTAATGAAAGAAGAAATGTATACATAAAAAATATTGATCCTTATGAAAACACAGTTTTAAAAGAGCTAATTATAGAGCAGAACCCTAATATAGATAAAATTCATGAAAACTTAATTTTATTATTACATGAGGATAAAGGCTTAGAAAAAAATATATTAAAATCTATTAAAGACATTGAAGAAAAGATAAGTGAGAAATCTAAAGAAATAGACAAGGCTGAAGAGACAAATAAGAAATTAAAAGAAAAAGAGGAAATAAGCTCAAAAAAGGTTCAACTTGAAAATGAAAAGGAAATCTATGAAAAATTAGAGGTAGATTTAAATAGAGCAAGAAATGCAGAAAGTATTAAGCCTATAGAAGAAAATTATATTCAAAGAAAATATAGTGTAGATAATAGGATAAAAGAAATAAGTAATTTAGAGGGTACACTAGTAGAATGCAAAAAACAATTAAAAATATCTGAGGAAAAATATAACCTTGAGAAGTTGAAAGAGGAAGAAAGAAATTCTCTTATAGAGTATGGCACAACACTTAAGTCTTATATAGATAAAGTAAAAAAAATAGATGAATATAAAATTTCTGCAAATAGTTTAAATATTACGTTGAAGAACATAGATAAAGAGTTAAAAAGTTCTAACGAGAGGTTAGAAAAGATTAAAATAGATGAAATAAGTACAAGAAAAAGAGTAGAAGAAGGAACTAAAGCTTCTATTGAAATTGCCACTATAAACTCTTTATTAAAAGAAAAAGAGTCGATTAGAAAAAAATTATTAAATCTTCATGATGATAATAAAGAGCTCTTAGCTTATAGTGCAAAATTTAAAGAGCTTAAGTTAAAATATGATACTGTTGAACAAGAAACTAAAGCAGCTAAAGAAAAATTAAGCATGTTACAAGAAAAATTTTTAAAAGGACAGGCAGCTATAATGGCTATGGCATTGAAAGATGGGGAAGAATGTCCTGTATGTGGAGGTACAAGTCATCCTAAAAAAGCAATTAATAATGTGAATGTACCAAAAGAAGAAGAAATAAATCTAGCTAGAGATCATTTTGAAAAACTTGATATGAGATATAGGGATGAATTAGAAAAATATAATAAATTACAAGAAAAAATTAAACTTAAAAAAGAAGAAATAGAAAAGAAAAAGCATGAAATAGTAGAAGAAAAAATAGCAAATTTCGGTGAAGCAATAGGAAGTGAGCTTACAGAATTAATAATTGATAAAGGTAAGTCAATAAAGATTGAAATTGATCAGCTAAATAATAGATTTATAGAATTAAATATTAAGTCAGAATTGCTCTATAAGCTAAAAATAGAAGAAGAAAATCTTGTTAAAGAAAAAGAACAATTAGAGAAAAAGATAAAAGCTTTAGACGAAAATAAAATGGAGATTCATGGGGAGAATGAAAAGACTAAAGAGAAATTGGAGGGAATCTTAAGAGAGGTACCTAGCGAAATACAAAGTGAAGAAACACTAAATATTGCTATAAATGAAACTAGAAATAAATTTTTGACACTTAAAAAATCATTTGAGGAAGCAGAAGAACATTATAATAAATATAAAACCTATTATGAGAAGCTTAAGACCTCACAGGATGAAAAGATAAAAATATTAGAAGAAGAAAAAAAATTACTAGAAAAAAGTAATAATCAATATTTAGAGTGCATATTAAAAAGTGGATTTAACGCTATAGATGAATACAAAGCTTGTAAGAGAAGTAGTGAGGACATAACAAATTTAGATAAAACTATTCAAAATTATAAACAAGAGTTAAAATCTATAGTTGATAGATATGAAATAATAATTTTACAAACTAAAGAATTTCAAATTGTAGATATTGAGGAATTAAAAAAGGAACTTGATTTGCTTATATTAGAAAAAGAAAAGATTACAGAGGAAAGAAGCAAAGTATTTGCTAGAATTAAAAATAATAGTGAAGTTTTAGAAAATATAAGAAAAATAAATGAAGAACTAAAAGATTTCGAAGAAAAATATAGAGTTATAGCAGATTTATCTAATGCAGCTAATGGATTTACTACTGTCAAGACTACTTTTGAAAGATATGTGCTTGCCTCTTTTTTTGAAGAAATCATAGGCGCAGCTAATATTAGATTAAGAAAAATGACATCTAATAGATATGAGTTAAATAGAACAGATGAAGGAAAAATTGCTAGTAGCCAAAGTGGACTTGATATAGAGGTTTTCGATAACTACACAGGAAAGGCTAGGCCAGCAAAAACTTTATCTGGTGGAGAAGGATTTAAAGCATCTTTGGCTTTAGCACTAGGACTTGCAGATGTGGTGGAGAGTAACGCTGGTGGAGTAAATATAGACACTATGTTTATAGATGAAGGCTTCGGTACATTAGATCCAGAATCCTTGGATGTCTCTATAAATTGTTTATTAGAACTCCAAGATGCAGGCAAATTGGTGGGAATAATATCTCATGTACCAGAATTAAAAGAGAGAATAGAAGGTAGATTAGAAGTTATAGCTACTTCAAGAGGAAGTAGTGCAAAATTTAATATAAAATAAAAAGAAAACGTAGTAAATATAATTTTATTTAAAATTGTATTTATAATTAAATTGAACAACAAAAACACTATCGATATTATGAAATTTAATAATATTGATAGTGTTTATTTTATTTTTAAATGAAAATTACTAAAATATGTAAGTCGAATTAATAGAGTTTAAACTTCAAAAAATATCATAATATCTTAAAAAAATCTACAGACACACAATATTCGACAAATATTGATAACGTATAGCATAATTTTAGAAAAAATATATTGTTATTGAAGTTTAGTAAAAATTTATGCAATTCTTTAATTATACCATAAAAAATTCTAAATTTTTAGACTTGTATTAAATTTACGAATAATTTATAATCAAATTATAGCAATTTGAAAAATAAGGATATTTAGAGATTATATAATTCATATATAAATTACAACTTATTACACAAAATCCTCATTACGAAAATCAATTAAATATAAGTTAACAAATAATTTAAATTTTGTTTAATTTTTATATGAACAAAGTATTATTCCTTTAAGATATAAATAAATTGAGCATAGAATTTTCGATAGAACTTTAGAGAAACATTTAAGTTTTTTCTATTGTTTATTACAGTTTTTTAAAATTTAGATATAAGTATTCCATCTTTGTGTTTTTATCAATAATTAAAAGATAGATTAAATTCTTTAATATATGCTTTACAATTTATTTTATTAATTAAATCTTTAGATAAAACGTAATTAGACTTTCAAAAAATAAGCTTAATAATAACAATGAAATAATTAAATATATCGTAAAAATTAAATTTAAAAAGTTAAAATTGGTGAGAATTTTTATTAAACTCACCAAAAAATTTGGCACAGATAGATAATTTTTTAACATTTATAAACACTACAGATATAAACTTGACTTTTAAAATTGAATCATAAAGGATATTTCTTCATATACATTTTTGATATAAGGTATATTAAAGATTAAATGAAGAAGATTCTTTTTGAAATAAGTTTAAAAAGCTTTAAATATAATGGTCATAAAGCTTTGAGAACTATTAAATTGCTATGTTATATAAGGGGGAGAAAAAATGAAAACTACTAAAGGTAAAGGTAAAAAAGGTACAGTTGCAAAAAGAGTTGTATCAGCTACAACAGCAGTATCACTTTCACTAGGAATACTAGTTGCAGGTATAGGTCCTATGGAAGTGAAAGCATTAGACTTACAAAATTCTAAAAACGTTCAAAATTTTTTAAGTACAGCAGGAAAGCGTAATGTTATGTATTATGGAGATTGGTCTATCTGGGGAGGGGAAGGAAATTTTTACCCTAAAGATATTGCAGCAGATCAAATAACACATTTAAATTTTGCATTTTTAGATTTTGATGCAGAAGGGAATTTAGTATTTACAGATATAGATGCTGCCACAGGTGCCCCAGTTGGAGAAGCAAATGTTCAATGGGGAGATGCAAATGCAGGTATATTACCAGCATTACAAGAACTAAGATCAAAGAATCCTAATTTAAAAATAGGAGTATCCTTAGGAGGATGGTCTAAATCAGGAGACTTTTCAGTTGTAACCGCAAATCCACAAAAACGTGCAAAATTTGTAGAAAATGTTATAAAGTTTATTGAATATACAAATATGGACTTTGTAGATGTTGATTGGGAGTATCCGGGCTCAGTACGTCAACCAGATTTAGTTGATAATAAAAATGATGAAGGTACACCTAATGCTAAGCCAGAGGATAAAGAAAATTATATATTATTGTTACAAGATTTACGTAATGCTCTAAATAAGCAAGGTGATAAATTAGATAAGCAATATGAGTTATCAGTAGCATTGCCAGCTCCAAAGGCAACTCTTGATCTTGGAATTGACATTGATGCTTTATTCAATATTGTTGACTTTGCTAATATTATGACTTACGACCTAAGAGGTGCTTGGGATGACACAAGTGGTCACCTAACTGGATTATATTCAAATCCAAATGATCCACTTGCAGGAAAAGGATTAAGTGTTGATGAAAGTGTTAACTATTTAATTAGCCAAGGGGCAGAGCCGGAAAAAATAGTTGTTGGTGCAGCATTCTATACTCGTGGATGGGAGAAGGTAAGTAAAGGACCAGATCCTAGGACACCAGGATTATACGGCGAAGCATCTATAGTAGGAACTGATGCAGATCAATCTCCAAGCCGTGGAGCACAAAATGAAACACCGTTAGTATCAGGAGACAGAGGACGTCGTGGTGGAGTATGGGCACATCGTAGCTTTGATAAATTAAAAGCAAAATATCCAGGAGTTAAAGAGTACTGGGATGATATAGCTAAAGCACCATATCTTTATGATGAAAACTCAGGAGCGTTCTTTACTTATGATAACGTACGTTCAATTACAGAAAAAACAAATTATGTTAATGAAAATAATTTAGGTGGAATGATATCATGGATGTCAGCACAAGATGCTCCAACAAATTCTAGCAAACGGGATGAATTAACAAAAACCCTAAAAAAAGGTCTTTTTGGTGATGATGAATTACCAACTTATGAAATAAAATATGCAGACTTAGATATAGTGGCAACAATACAACCATACAAAGAGTCATGGGGATCAGGTGGTGGATATGAAATAACTATTAAAAATAATGAAGTAGCAAATGAATCTGGCCAAGCATTAAGGGCTGTGGAAAGATTAGCAGAGACAATTAAGCTTCCTAAACTATATATTAAGAATAATGGTGGAAACTTAACCTCAGGTGATTATAAGGCAGGTACTGTAACAAATAAAGATGGCTATACAATAGTAGACCTTAAAGGTGTATGGGAAGGTAAAATGATAAATCAAGGCACAAGCTATAGTTTTAGGCTAAAATCTACTGTAGCACCTCAAGATATTTCAGCTATTGAAAGTATAGAAATCACTCAACGTATTACACCAGATGGAGCGGAAATGGTAAGGCAAACTATTTTTGGAGAGGCAACAGGACCTTCTGAGGTAAATACTAAGCCTGTATTAAAGGGAATATCAAATAAAACAATAACTGTTAATGATAACTTCGATCCAATGGCTGGTATAACAGCTTATGATAAAGAAGATGGAGATTTAACAAGTAAAATCTTAGTAAAAGGAACTGTTGATACAACAAAGGTTGGAACTTACAAATTAGTATATAGCGTTACTGATAGCCAAAATGAAACTACTACAGAAGAATGTACAATAACAGTAAAAGCAAAAGATGTAAATACTAAGCCTGTATTAAATGGAGTATCAAATAAAACAATAACTGTTGATGATAATTTCGATCCAATGGCTGGTGTAACAGCTTATGATGAAGAAGATGGAGATTTAACAAGTAAAATCTTAGTAAAAGGAACTGTTGATACAACAAAGGTTGGAACTTACAAATTAGTATATAGTGTTACTGATAGTCAAAATGAAACTACTACAGAAGAATGTACAATAACAGTAAAAGCAAAAGAAAGTAGTGTTATTGATTTTGGAGTTGGACAAGGTATAGAATGGCCAGCACAAGTAAATGCGCCATTTGTTGATATGGTTGCATGGGTAACAAAACCAGATTATAACAATGATGGAGTAGCAAATTTAGAAAGGTTATCTCTTGATACAGGAGTTAAATTCTTCAACCTTGGATTTGTACAAGCTACCTCAAAGACTATTAAAGATGGAAAAGTTCAATGGGGTTGGGGTGGACACTCTGTTCTAAGTGAGGAACATACAGATAATACACAGTATCAAGGAATTAAAAAATCAATACAAGAATTACGTGAACTTGGAGGAGACGTTGCAATTTCATTTGGAGGTTTAAATGGAACTCCATTCTGGGAAGCAACTCAAGATGTAGAAGTATTAACTAATACTTATATGGACATTGTTCAAGGTTATGGATTAACTAGATTAGATTTAGATATTGAAGGATCTGCACAAGATAAAGGTAAAAATACTGCAAATGCTAAAGCTATTAAAAAAGTTCAAGATGCAACAGGAGTTGAGATTGTTTTAACTGTCCCTGTATTACCAAGTGGATTAACTTGGAATCAACTTGAGGTTTTAGAGGCATATCTTTCAGAAGGTGTTGATGTTGAAGTTGTAAACATAATGACTATGTGTTATGGCCCAGCAACTTTATTACCAGGAGAAAATTATGGAACAGCATCAGTAAGAGCAATAGATAGTACAAAGAATCAATTAAAAGATTACTTTAAGAAATTTGCAAATATAGAATTAACAGATAGACAAGCCTATGGCAAAATAGGTACTACTTCATCAATAGGCTTTGAAGGAAGTGCGCACCCTATATTTACAAAAGAATGGTCTAAGTTGGTTGTTGACCATGCTATTGAAAAAGAAATAGCTATGACATCATTTTGGTCAATGAATAGAGATGCTATGTTAGAGTCAAATGCAGGAGTATCTAGTCAATATGAATTCACAGAAGTGTTTAAGAAGTTTGAAGAAGGTAATGAAGGAACAACTCCTCCAGTAAACACTGCACCAACATTAAAAGGAATAGAAGACAAAAAAGTATTTATTGGAGAAGCTTTTGATGCTATGGAAGGTGTTACAGCAATTGACAAAGAAGATGGTAATTTAACAGATAAAATAATAGTTACAGGTAATGTTGATACTAGCATTGCAGGAATGTATACATTAATTTACACCGTTGAAGATAGTGAAGGATTAATTACTACAAAAGAACGTATAATAACAGTTAAAGAAAGACCTGATGTTACAGATGATAATTTTGATCCAAATAAGATTTATCTAGCAGGAGATACTGTAATATATAAGGGTGAAAGATATACTGCTAAATGGTGGACTCAAGGAGGCGTTCCAGAGAACAATATTGCATGGGAAAAGGAAATTATTCCAAATGAAGATGGTAGCATGGATTATGTACAAGGAAAAGCTTATGTAGGTGGAGATATTGTTTTATACCAAGGTAAAAGGTATCAAGCTAAATGGTGGACAAATTCAATTCCAGGTAGCGATGACTCATGGGAGGCATTAGATAAAGATGAAAATGGAAGTATGGATTATGTACAAGGGAAAGCTTATGTAGCTGGAGATATTGTTTCATATCAAGGTCAAATGTATAAAGCTAAATGGTGGACAAAATCAATACCAGGTAGTGATGATTCTTGGGAATTAGCTAAGTAAACACTATTTTAAAGAATTAAAATGAGAGGATATCTTAAAAGTATAACTTTTAAGATATCCTCTTAATAAATGTGTAATATAGAATTTTAAAACATACTATGGAAGATAAATTTTCTATAAAATAGCTTAACCCCTTAAAAATTAAGGATTAATNNCATTCATAGAAAAGAATTTTTGTTATGGAAATTAAAATCATATATAAATAAAATTTTAAATGTAAGGACTATAAATACTGTTTTAGCAGATAGTCTGTCCCAACTCGCTCTATAGTTTCATTAAATTTTTCATTTTCTAGGGCATTTTCGGAGTAGAAATCTAATATTTTTGAAATTACCTCTGGAATTTCTTCTAATTTAAATTTTTTATCTAGAGCAGTTCCAAGCTTTTGCTTTTTACCAGATTTTCCTCCTAGATAAATTATTAAGCCTTCATTATCTATGGATATAGCATCAAATTTACATGCTTTGAAGCATTTACCACAATCTTTACATAGCTCATTGTTTAAAGTTAGCCTATCTTTAATTTCTAAAGCTTTTTTCTTACAAATCTTAGTGCAGGCGCTACATAACTTACAATTTTCTTCATTAATTTTTATAGGACTTGTAGCAATAATTCCTATATCATATTGATTTGAAACTACACAATTATTAGGGCATCCAGATATGCCTATTTTTATTTTATTAGGAAGAATTTTTGAATAATTTTTTTCATATAATTTGGAAGTAAGGGCATAGGTATCTATAATACCATTAATACATATACTGCCTCTACAACTAATTATATAGCTTAATTTTTTATTATTTATATTAATATGTAAATTCATAGAAGCTATTTCTTTCCGTACTATATCTATATATTCGCCTTTAATATCAGGTATTTCAATACTCTGATAGGTAGTAAGAGCAATTTTACCACTGCCATATTTATGGGAAAGGTTTGCTAATTTATTCATTTGTTCATAAGTAAACATATTATCATAACTTATAACTCTTACAGAAAAAAGATTTTCATTTTTTTGACGTAAAAACCCCTTCTCTTTTATTTTTACTAATTGTAATTTTGTTTCATTATTCATGGAATTTGGGATAAAAGATACTCGTGACTTCAGTCATGAAATGGATTTACCCCAGGTTCACCTTCCTTTCCCATAATAAACTCTTTCTTATATACATTAATTTTATCTTCTTATAGCTTGCACTTCTATGAATTATTTCTCCATTCAATTTTCTTAAATCAAAATATCCACTGCTCCTACCCATCAGAGATGTTTACAGGGCCTATATAGAGCTTAGAACTAGGATAAACATTCTAAGGTATAATAATTATAATAACGTAGTAAATTAATACTTAGTCTAGTCAACAAAGGAAATAGATTAAAAGCTTTAACTGGCAATTTTCTTTAAGATATCTTAATTATATTATAAAGTATAAATTATTAACAACTAAGTGATGAAAATGATATAATATCATATGGACCTAATTTATTATAGGAGGAAAATTTATGCAATGTAACAATTGTGGAAGTGAAGTTAAAAATGAAGAAAGTTTTTGTAGTGAATGTGGTGCAAAAATATTAACTGAACAAGATTACATAGATATTTTTAGAAATAAGAATGATGAAATGATAGATGAATCTTACATAAAAGAAGAAAATGTAATTGATTATAATAAAGTTTTTGATGATATTACTAAAGAAGAGATAGAGGCATTTATAGGGAAAAAAAGTAACAGCTATTATTTGGATAAATGGGTTAGTTTAAAGCTTTCAAACAAATATGTTAGCTGGAACTGGTGGGCATTTTTTTTATCTTCTTATTGGCTACTATATAGAAAGATGTATCTATGGGGATTTATTACTATAGTTATAAATTTTGTTTCTATTGGTGGTGTTGTAATTGGAGAAACTATTATACCACCTCTAGTATTATCTATTATATTGGGCCTTTTTGGAAATAGTATATATTATAATCATGCTAAAGAAAAAATATATAAGGTTAAGAAAAAAGATTTGCCAAAAGAAAATGAACTTAAAGCAATAAAAAAACGTGGAGGAATTAATTTAGCAATTGCATTAATTATGTTTATATTAACACTATTACTTTTTTATGCTAGTATAGTATTATTTATATCAATAGTGTCAGAAATAGTAAACTAGTATGTAAGAGAATAACTAATTAATATGTGAGCTATTCATTATATAGCCTAAGCCTTTATAAGATTTTATTAAAAATATTTAAAAATTATACTTTTAAAATAAATTAACTTGTCAAAACTAATTTATTTAATGAATTTTAAACTAGCAATTTTATTGCTGGTTTTTTCATTTTAATAGTTTGATAGCATGATGAAATGAAAGCATAAGTTAAATTTGAAAGTAATACATATATAGGGATACAATGCGAAAATTTAATATATGCCCTGGAAAATAAATTTTCTATAAAAATAGCTCGAATCCTTAAAAATTAAGGATTAAT
>NZ_DKLM01000031.1:0-21481 GCF_002455975.1 Clostridium sp. UBA6640 | reverse complement strand
AATTATGTATAAGTTAAATTTTCATTAAGGAACCCTATATAATATATAGGTCTATTAATACAGATTATAAATATGATATAATAATTTGGTGTCTTGTCTAATTTAAGCTAAATTAGTCTAATTTTAGACGTTTTATAGAGGAAGGAGGAAGAGTATGTATTGTTCACAGTGCGGAAAAGAAGTTCAACAACATGTAAAATTTTGCCCTAATTGCGGAAAAGAAATTCTAGGTGATAATGCTAATATAAATAATGAAATTTCACACTTAAAGGATGAAACTAATTATGATTATTCGGCCAATATGAATAACAGTATTGGAGATAATTTTAATAGAGTATCTGAGGATGAATTAAGAACTTTTATTGGTGAAAAAAATACAAATTATTACATAGAAAAATGGAATTTAATTGATCAAACTAATAAAAGCGTTAGTTGGAATTGGGCATCATTTTTCTTAGGATCACTATGGTTATTATATAGGAAAATGTATGTATGGGGAGCTTTAATGATAGCAGTTTCTATGGTAATATCATGGATGGGAATGCCTTTTGGATGGCTTTTATTAGGTATATTAGTGGGCATGTTTGGAAATAAGCTTTACCTAGAGGAAACTCGAAAGAAAATTATTGAAATTAAGGCTACCACTAGTGATTTAAATGGCCAACATCAAATGATAAAATCAAAAGGTGGTACAAACTTAGCATTACCTATAGTGATAGCAGTTATAGGATCTTTAATAACAATATTTTTAATAATAATAGGTATAGCCGCTATAGGACTTTTATATATGTAGTAATTTAAGAAGAGTATTTGCAAAGGTATAATTATAGTACATTTGTAAATACTCTTTTGATTTGATAAGATATTATTAGAAAATTCAGAATGGGATGAAAGGAGCTAAGGTTATGGATGAAAAAAAGCTTTTAAAAAGCTTATGTGAAGGACATGGACCTAGTGGTAGAGAGCATTGGTTATTTGAGAATATTAAAGAAGCTTTTTCAGAATTTGGTCAGGTTACTTTAGACAATTTAAATAATACTATTATCCATAAAAAAGGTAATGGAAAAGGGAAAATAATGCTTATGGCTCATGCTGATGAAATATTCATGGTAGTTACAGCTATTAGTGAAAATGGATTTTTAGAATTTAAAGGAAATGGCATTGATCCAAAAGTATTAGTTTCTCAAGAAGTTATAGTTCATGGAGAAAGGGAAGTACTGGGGATAATTGGGGTGAAACCGCCTCATTTAATGAAAGAAGATGACAGAAAAAAAGCTGTTATTGTTGATGATCTTAGAATTGATACAGGCCTTTCAGAGGAAGAACTAAAGAAAATAGTTAAACCAGGAGATTTTGTAACATTAAAAAGAGAAGTTAGAGAATTATTAAATGATAATATTGCCTCAAAAGCAAGTGATGATAGGGCTTCAATAGTTTCACTTTACACTTGTGCAAAGGAACTTAAGAATATAAATCATGATTTAGATGTTTATTTTGTTGCTTCAGCACAAGAAGAAGTTGGACATAGAGGCGCTAAGGCAGCTAGTTTTGCTATAAGACCAGATATAGGAATTGCAATAGATGTTGGATTTGATGATAGTAAGCTTGGAGATACTGGTTGTGGAGTTAATTTGGGAGATGGTCCTATGATTACTGTTGGACCTAATATACACCCAAGATTAAGAAAGCACCTTGTATCAATAGCAAAGGAATATAATATACCTTATCAATTTGAAGTATGCCCTGGAGGCACAGGTACAGATGCTTGGGACATACAAGTAACTGCTGATGGGATTCCTACTTTACTTCTTTCAATTCCTCAAAGATATATGCATACTTCTGTTGAAGTTATAAACATGAATGATATTAAAAATACAGGAAGACTTTTAGCAAAATTAATAGAAAGGCTAAAATATGAAGATTTGGAGGGAATATTATGTTTCTAACAGAGGAACTAAAAAAAGGTGGATTACTAGATAAACTATGTTCTGCACCAGGCCCTTCAGGTTATGAAGGTCAAGTTAGAGAAATTATAAAAAAGGAAGTAGAACCTTATGTAGATGAAATAAAAGTGGACAAGATGGGGAATATTGTAGCTCATAAAAAAGGTAATGGAAAAAAGATAATGATAGCTGCTCATATGGATGAAGTAGGGTTTATTATCACTGGTTATAATGATGATGGTACTTTAAAGTTTAGAGCATTAGGTGGAATTAGTACTAATGTTATTCCTGCTAAAGCAATATTAATTGGCGACAGTAAACTGACAGGGGTTATAGGAGCAAAGGCAATACATCTTCAATCAAAAGAAGAGAGAGAAAAACCTTTGGGATATGATGATTGTTGTATTGATATTGGTGCTAAGGATAAGGAAGAAGCTAAAAAATTAGTTGAACTTGGAGAATATGCAGTATTTGATACTGAATATGACCAGTTTGGAGATAAACTGCTTAAAGGAAAAGCTTTTGATGATAGAATGGGGTGTTTACTACTAATTCAAGCGTTGAAAGAAAATTATAATGGAGATATTTATGGAGTATTTAACGTTCAAGAAGAAGTAGGAGAAAGAGGAGCATATATCTCCACTTTTAACGTACAACCGGATATTGCAATAGTTTTAGAGGGAACTATATGTGCAGATATGCCTAATATTTCAAAAGATTTAAGAGCTACAGAAATAGGAAAAGGACCTGCTATTTCCATAATGGATAAAACTAGTATTTTTGATAGCAAGATTGCAGATGATATTATGAAAGTGGGAGATGAAAAAAGCATTCCTTATCAAAGAAGAAGAGCAATAGCTGGAGGAAATGATGCAGGAATAATTCATACAGTAGGAGAAGGAGTTTCTAAAATTGCTACTATTTCGGTACCTTGCAGATACATTCATTCATCAGTATCTGTAGCTTCACAAGAAGATTATATAAATGCTTTAAAATTATTAAAAGAATATTTAAAAACATTATAAGGAGGATAGATTTATGGACATATTATTAGAAAAGCTAATAAAAGCTTTTGGTACAAGTTCTCATGAAGAAGGCGTAAGAAATGTTATNNTATATTTTTGATAAATTAAATGAATTAGATGTAAATTATGAAGTTGATAAAATGGATAATGTTATAGTTAAAATGGGCGCAAAAGTACAATGTGAAGAAGAGAAACTTATGTTTGTTTCTCATATGGATACAGTAGGATTAATTGCAACAGTTATTGATGATAAAGGGTTTGTGAAAGTTGGGAATTTAGGAGACTTTAAAGTTAATAACATTGTTGATAGCTTAGTAGTTTTTGAAAATGGAACTATAGGAAGAGTTTGCAGCGATAAAAAGTCACCAGAAATAGATGATGTCTATATAGACTTAGGTGTAAATAGTAGAGAAGAAGCCCTAAAAAAAATAAAAGAAGGGGATGTAGCAGTATTTAAAGGTGAAATAGTAAAAATAGGAGACAATATATCAGCTCCAGCTTTAGATAATAGAATTGGATGTTATATGTTGTTAAAAATAATAGAAGGATTATCTAAAGATAGAGAAAAACTAAGTGAATTAAATAAAGAGTTTTCTTTTGTATTTTCTACTCAAAATACACTAGATGGCAGGGGAGCAAGAGCTGCAGCATACTCTGTAAATCCTATGTATTGTATAATTGTAGATACCGAAGAATCCAGTGATAATTTAGGTGGAAAGGGAAGATTTAAGCTAGGAAATGGTGTAGGACTTCATGTTTTTGATAGAAATCTAATAATACACCATGAAACTAAAGAGATGCTTGAAAATGCTTGCAAAAAAGCTAATATTGAGCCTCAGTATGTATTTAGTGAGAAAGGCACAGATGGTGGTAGAATTCATAGAGAAACAAATGGAATAAAGACAGGAGTACTTTCCGTTCCTGTAAGATATAAAAACAGTATAGCAGAAATGGCAAATATTAAAGATATTGAAAAAGGAATAGAAGTATTATGCAACATAATATTTAATTAAATTTTGTACTAAGTTAGATTAAAAAAATAATCATATAGTAAGAGTAATTAAGTATATTTTGTACTAATATTTATTTTTTAAGTATAAAAATTAAATATTAGTATAAAATAATTTCATAAAGATTTTGCATGGTAATCAACATGTTACGCAAATATTTATAGTTAAATTTTAAAAAGATATTCTAATTTTTAGGATATCTTTTTAAATGTTTAAAATTATAGTTTCTTGAAAAATTTATCATAAGATATTGAATTTAAGCTAATTAATCCACGAGAAAACAAATAAATATATAGAACATAATAAAGAATGTATAGATAATTATGTATTATCAAATATAAAGAAAAAATAAGATAATAGAGAAGATCAAATAGATCAATTACAGCAATTAAAAACTCCAAGAAGTTTTCCTTGGAGTTTTCAATTATTCTAGTTTTATCTAAAACAAAAATTAAAAATTTCTATAACAAATTTTTTTCTACTTCTTCAAATCCTATTCTGTCTATCATTGAAGAAAGTCTTTCAAGTGGGTTGGCATTTTCATTGTAGTAAGTCATAATTTTATCTAACATTGGAAGTATTTCTTCTTCTTTAAATAATTTATTCAATGGCTCACCCATTTTAGCTCTTCTGCCAAATCTTCCTCCTAGGTATAACTTTACACCCTCAGATTTCTTTTTAATAGCTCCAAGTCCACAGGCAGTTGCACATTTACCACAGTGTACACAAAGCTCTTCTTTATAAACTAATTTTTTATTTTCCTTTACTAAAGCGCCTTCTTTGCATACTTTAATACATTTTCCACATAGTACACAGTTATTTTCATTGATTTCAATATCAACACGAGGTATTATTCCTACGTCATTTAATTGTGCTTTACCACAATTATTAGGACATCCTACAACTCCTATTTTGAACTTTGAAGGCAATTCTCTTCCAAAATATTCATTATGTATCTTAGAAGCTAAACCTTGTGTATCTATATGTCCATGAACACATACTGTACCTTTACATGCTGTGATTGGCCTTACTTTCTTACCAGTACCTCCAATAACTAAATTATTTTCTGCAAGTTCTTTTTTTACAGTTTCTATATCTTCATATTTTATGTATGGAATTTCAATACATAGCCTAGTAGTTAATCCTAAATATCCTTTTCCATACTTAGAAGAAATTTTTGATAGCGCTGATAGTTGTTCAGAAGTAAAATTACCTGCATTACTTAATATTCTAATTGAATAATAACCTTCTTGTTTTTGAGCTAAAATAGCTTGTGATTTTAATATTGCTTTTTCTTCAGCAGAAATCTTGATATCCATAAAAAACCCATCCTTTTACGTAATATAAAAAATAAATTTAATACTAAAGATTAATTAAATTTAAGTTTCTTAGGTAAATTTATAGCTTTAATATAATAGAAAAAATATAAAATTTATATTTACACAATAATATGCACCTATAAACTTAAAATTAATATCTATATTTATTTTAACATATTTAATTTATTTAATAAATGTAACAAGCTCTTAATATAATTTATACCTATATAATAAAAATTTATATTGGCAAAACATTATATTAATAATATTTTTAAGATCTACTTTAGGATAAAGCAAAGTTTATAGCTGAAATATTTCCATATTTATTTACAAAATTATTGATGTGAAAAAGTCAATCAAATAAATTTTCATTCTTAATTTTTCATTCATAGAAAAGAATTTTTATTATGGAAATTAAAATGGTGTATAAGTTAGATTTTGGCTAAGGAGCCCTATAGGTGAATTTATATGCATTAATAAAATGATATTTCCATTTTATGATTTAAATCCTGCAAAATTTTTTCTCTCATTAATTTTAAAATACGTAGCATATCACCAGTTTCAACAGTCTCATTATTATCACTTAAGAACTCTCTTATTTCTCTGGTATTTAATTTTCTATTTATAGTTATTTCATGTTTTACTATTCTTTCTGCTAGACCACTTAAATAAATAGTACGTCCTGTAAGTAAAGGTTTTTCCATTATATCCTTTAATACATCTAATCTACGTTTTAATCCTGCAACTTTCATTGGTTGAGGAGCAAGTTGATCTTTTTTAGGTCTTAATCGTATTAAATATGGACTATTTATATCTAAAGCATAACTTTCATTTGTGCTGCAGATATCTCCAAGATACTTATAGTATATATCTTCATTTATAGTTTGAAAAATGATATCTTTAGTATGATTAGAGATATTAATAATTTTATTTTTTAGATTAATTATTTTGTTATCTAAATCAATTTGATGAGTTTTTAATGTAAGTAATTCAGAATATTCTTTTCCCATAACCCCTTCAAATAATAAAATAAATATTGCTTTATCACTTCCATTAATTAGTTTTTCAGATAGAACTTTTTTTAATTCATTTCGTGTACAATATCTATTTTTTAAGGCTTCACTAGATATAAGACTTCTAATTTCATCTGCTTTAATTGAAAAATTCATAACACTTTTCTTTATGTTCATTTCTTCTGCATATTGTATGTATTTTTTTATAAGACTTTATTTAGAGGTAATAGAATTATAAGTTTTTGCATTAAAATTTTTTAGTGCATTTTTAATTTCATCCTTAGTAAAGTCATATAAATCTTTTTTAAATACACGTTCTTCAAGCTCTAATACATTTTTAAATATATTAATGTACTGGAGTTTCATAGTATTACTATATTTTTTTTCAATTTCACCAATAAAATGTTCTTTAAAATTGCTATTTGCGTATTTTAAATTATTTTTTAAACTGGTCATCCATACAATACCCCTTTCATTATATTACCAATTATATGTAAACCAAATTATAATCAATTATACATTATAATAAAGGAGTATTCTATATACTAAATTTGGATTTAATAAAAAAGACTGATAACACAGAAATATTATCAGTCAACTAAAATAAAATTCTAGATTACAGCTACTTAGCTGCATAATAGCATCTCTTTGGAGATTCTATTTTTTCTTCATCTTTTAATTTTTTTATTGCTTTATCAACGTCTTTTTTGTCTATTCCAGCTTTTTCTGCAATTTCTCCAGATTTCATAGGTTCTCCATTAGTTTTTAAAGTTTCTAAAACTTTTTCTAAAATATCCATATATAAACCTCCAAACAATAATAATTATTATCTAATAATTATTTTAATAATTATATTATAGCATGGATTTTTACAATATCAATATTATTTTAATAAAATATGCCAAACTTTATTCAATTCACACTTACAATTATGGATATTTCTCAGCATTTTCCTTTCACCCCTGGGGTCTGTAACAAAATTATAGGTTTTAATCAAAATGAAAACAGTCACAAAATCTAAATCTGCAACTGCTTTTTATACAGACCCCTGGGGTGCAGTAAGATAAAGAACAATATCCGCGGCATTAATCAATATTTAAATTGTATTTTTTCTCTCCATAAATTTAGTATAATGTCACTGATTTTTGTTACGAACTATACTGCACCCCAGGGGAACCCTAACGGGCTTCACTACTGTTTCCCAGGGGTGATTCAATGCACAATTAAGGATACATTATTTTTAAACAAAATAATTTCTTTTAACGAATTTCTTGACTAGCAATATAATTGCTAGTTATATGGCGAACACTGTTCGCCGCTACAGAATCAATTTTAAATTTCTCAGNNCTGAGAAATATCCACAATTGTGCATTGTGCATTGTGAACTGTGAATTAGTTTATATTTAGCCTTTAGACATATCATAATTTCCAGTGTTATTAAATTCTTCTTTAAAAGCCTTATTTGCATATGGCTCAAATTCTTCTGCTAATTTATCTAGTTTGCTCATAAACTCACTATCTTTAATCATCATTTCTGCGCTAGGATGAGTGGGCTTAGCACCAGTTAAAGCTACAATTTCTCTAATTTCTTTAGGATTGTCTATCATAGGACAAGGTAATAATAAGTTTTTATTATAAGGATGTCTTCTTCTAAGCTCTTTAAAGTAATCATTTTTAAGTGCTTGTAGTAGAGGCTTATCCTTTACATTTTCTGTGGCAAAGTGAGAGAATATACAAGGTTCTAGATCTTCTTTAGAATTTATATGGCAGTAAAACTTACCAGCAATACATCCACCTACATAAGGTGCATCATTGAAGAAGTCGATAGGGAATATTTTTTTATTGCCTCTTATATTTCTAGTTCTTTCACCAAGCTTTAATCTCTGCTCTGGAGAGAGCATATACTTCATATCATTTAGTGGATTATTACCTATAGGCATGAACATAAAATACCATATCATTCTAGTACCTTTTTCTATAAGCATATCTATAAATTCTTCTGAAGTAACAGAATCTATATTATTATTAGCTGTAGCTGCAGAAGCGCCAAAAGGTATACCTTTTTCTTTTAATAAATCCATACCCTTCATTACGGAATTAAAGGTTCCAATGCCTCTTCTACTATCTGTACTAGCTCTATCTCCTTCAAGAGAGAGCATAGGCATAACATTTCCAAGCTCAGCAAGTGTATCTACTAGTTCTTCATCAAATAAGCTTCCATTTGTAAATGGCATAAAATACATATCATCATATTTTCTATAAATGTCTATCATATATTCATTGAAGAAAGGTTCACCACCTAGAACAACTATATAATATATTCCAAGATCCCTAGCCTCTTTAATCAGTCTATCAACTTCTTCAAAAGGAATATCATCTTTTTTGCTGTAATTAGCAGCATAACAACCTGTACACTTCAAATTACACCTCATAGAAGGACTAATTAAAATTGTAAAAGGAATTTTAGTATTGTTATCTTCACCTAAAGATTCTCTTTTAGGAACACCGTACCAAAGAGCATTTCCTACCATATTAGTGAAGAATTTTTTTAAACAATTTTTATTAGTGTTTTTAAGAATATCTATCATAAATTCTTGAATTTGTGGAGAGGTTGAATACATATCATAAACATCATCTACTATTTTTTTACTAAATTCGTCTCTAGCTGCTTTTTTGACTATACTAAATAGTTTATCAATATTTTTTTCAGGATTTTTATCTAATAGTTTTATGGCAGTTTTACAAACTGCTTCCTTTGCTTTTCTTTCGAAATTATCTTTAAATTCCATTACATATACCCCCTAAGGAAATAATATTATTACTTTTTAAAATATTGGATTAAATATGTATGACTATAATTTAAGCAAATACCAATATTTATGACTTAAAGTCATTTTTAAAGACTAATTTGTACTTAGTATTAAGTATATGAGTGAAATATAAGAATAATTAGTAATAATATCTTAAATATATGATATAAATTTAATACTAGATGCTTATAGAAAATAAAAATGAAGAATTGATTTTCAGTTCAATTCTTCATTTTAAATTATTATGCTTAATCTTTTAGTGTATCTTTAAATAATTTATAATATAGTTCTTCTTTTCTATCGCTTTTTAATTTAAAATTTTCTCTTACTTCATTAACAAATTCTTCATCGATTTCACCTATTAACAATCCTTCTATGCCCCTAAGACTACATAATTCTCTTCCAAGAGGATCCACTATCATAGAGCAACCATTATAGGTTAACCCGTTTCCTTCTCCTACACGATTTACTCCTGCAATATAACATTGAGTTTCAATAGCTCTTGCTTTAAGTAATATTTTAAAATGTTCTATTCGGCTTTGGGGCCAATTAGCTGCTACTGTGATGAGATGGGAACTTTTAGATGATATTTGAAAAATTTCAGGAAATCTTAAATCATAGCAAATAAAAGGTGAAATAGTTATATTATTTATATTACATGTATTTATTTTTTCACCGCTTATATAATGAAAACTTTCTTCACCAAAAGAGAAAGGGTGGATTTTACTATAACTAGTTAATACTTCACCATTGCTTGAAATTATTGAATAAACATTTTTCCCCATAACTTTATTGTCTAATAATATTTTCTCAATATGACCAAAACCAATGGCTATATTATATTTTTTTGCAAAAAGTTTCATTTTTTCCACAGAGAAATTATTATCTTCTCCTAACTTTTCTGTATTCATTGTAAAACCTGTCAAAGTCATTTCAGGAAAAAGAATTAAATCTACAGATTTGGTTTTTCCTTCAGCTATAAAAGTTTCGCATAATCTTAAATTTTTTTCTTTTTCTTCCCAGGCCATATCAATTTGTGCTAAGGCTAATCTCATAAAAATCTCTCCCTTTAAAAATTAACAATCTTATCTAATTCACAATTGTGGATATTTCTCAGTTGCTACTGAGAAATTTAGAATTGATTCTTTTTTGAAGTTACAAAGTAACTTTATATAAAAAACTAGCAATTGTATTACTAGTCAAAAAAATTCATTCAAAGAAATTATTTTGCTAAAAAATAATTTCTACCTCAATTGTGAATTGTGAACTGTGCATTGGCTTAAGTTGTGCATTGTGCATTATTCAGCCTATTCCATCCAGGAGTATTATAAAAATGTCTTTATTATACTATAAGAATAATTTAAGGATGTTATAATAAAAATATATTATAGTATCATTATATTATAAGGACCTAATTTATTTAATGGTTTTTAGGAAGCTTTTCTAGATAAGGAGTGTGTTATGTGTATAACTAATTATATAATCAAAATGATTTTAAAGTATAAGCAGCATAATGTATCAGCTTTAGCTTCTCAATTAGCTTATGATATGCTACTTTCCTTTTTTCCCTTTTTAATATTTTTACTAACACTTTTAGGACATAGCTCACTTGATGCTAATAATGTTTTAGTGGCACTTCAGACCATAATGCCTACAGAGGCATATATATTGGTTGAAAATACAGTGAAACGAGTATTATTAACAAGAAATAGTGAATTATTATCTTTTTCACTTATATTTACCCTATATACTGCATCTAGAGCTTTTAGGGCTGTAATATATGGACTTAATAGAGCTTATGAAGAAAAAGAAACTAGAAGTTATTTTAAAATAATTTTTATCTCAGTAATTTTTATGATTGGACTAGTATTTGTAATTATATTTATATTGAGTTTTTTAGTTTTTGGCCAAATGATAAATGATGCAATCAAGAAGTGGTTAGGTATAGAATTGGTCTTATTTAATTACGTCCACTTGCTCAGATATCCATTTTCATTAGTATCTATGACCTTTGTTTTTGCAGCTATATATCATTTTATTCCTTGCAGAAAACTAAAATGGATAGAGGTTTTGCCAGGAGCAATTTTCACTACTATAGGATGGATAATTTCAAGTTTAGGATTTTCCTACTATGTAAATAACTTTACTAACTATTCAGCTATTTATGGTACTATAGGAGTTATTATAGTTTTAATGTTATGGCTTTATATGACTTCTATAATGATTTTATTAGGTGGAGAATTAAATGCTATTTTAAGTCATGAAAAAGAACTAAAAAGAAAACTGTCTATCAAGTAATTTTATATTTTATAAGGGAATATATTATTAATAGGCTATCAAATCATATGATTTGATAGCCTATTTAAGCTATTCTTTAATTTATATCAAAGATAATAAAATTTGCTTTAAGAAGTATAAAGCTTGACGATTAGCCTAAAATATTCATATATTTTACTAAATCAAAAGATATGAATAGGCTGGAATGCCCAATAATCTACCTCAGATGTTTTAGCTCTTTCAATTAATAAAAGTAGATTAATTGTTGTCCTTTTCACTAACGTATTGTTTTGGTATAGAAAAATGAAATAATACTCCTGCTGCTGTGTTTTTGATTCCATATTCAGCGTAATGCAAATCCATAATTTTACCTACAATTGAAAGCCCAAGTCCAGTACCACCTTGTGTTCTTTTTCGTGAACTATCTGTACGGTAAAATTGATGCCAAACTTTTTCAATGTTTTCTTCTGATAAATGAGTTCCTTCATTTTCAATGGAAAGATACGCTATTTCGGAATTTTCGGAGACATTTATCGCAATCTTTTTTCCGGCATCAGTGTGATGAATAGCATTGGTGAGCAGATTAATTGTTGCTTGGATCAACAAGCTTTCATTACCCATTATGTCAAATTCTTTTAAATCCAAGTATAGCTTAATATTTTTTTCCGTTATCATCGGAGACAATTTATAGATGGCTTGCTCAACGACATGCTTTAGGGATATTTTATTTACTTCCATTTGGAATGTCCCTGATTCATATTTGGCTAACTTTAACATTTCATTAATTAACTTATCCATATATTCAATTTCATTTTCGATAGCTCGCCAATATTCTTCACTTTTGCTTGGACTATCAGTTTCTTGAATCATAGTAACTCCCATTTGCAAAATACTTAGAGGTGTCTTTAATTCATGGGAAACTCCAGAAATAAATTCTTTTCTCGTATTTTTTAGTCGTTCTTCTTTTGAAATATCAGATTTTAGTTTATTATTCATCTCCTCTAATTCACGAATATATTCTTCAATTCGTTTTGACACCAAATTAATGTTATCTGCTAATTCTCCAATTTCATTTTTAGATTCTACAGAAATTTTATAATTGAAATTAAAATTTAATATTTCTTTTGTTGCCTCAGAAATAGCTAATATAGGTTTTGTTAAAATGTGAGAATAAAAGAAACAGAACAGACTTGTTAGTAGCAAGGAAAAGAGCAAAATGTACGGATAGTATTTTTGCATAATTTTAATAAATCTCATAACTGGCTGCAAAGAAGTGAGTGTAAATATATAACCTGAAATTTCTCCGTTTTCAGTAACAGGTTTGACAAGTTCCATATATTTAATACCATTTATAATTTTTTCTGTCTGATTCCACATATCTGGTTTTAATGTTCGTTTTGCTGTGAGTACATCCACTTGAAAAGCAATAATGTCTTCAGCTAAGGACAAGTTATCATACATGGTGTAATTTTGTTGAGTTTCTATTGGCAAATTCATGTTTATAACGGTACCAACAACGGGAACTCTTCTTAACGGAATAGGCTCATTGTCACTCAATAGATTATAATTTGGCATAGCAAAAGAAGTATGTGATCCTGGAATTAAGATAGAAATAGGAATAATATTATAATCACTTTCGCTATCAAGACTATTCACAAGTATATCAGTATTAGGGTTAGTTATTAAATTGTTGATAATCATACCAAAATCATAGCTAATAATATTTTGATAATTAATCAGATTATTCAGTGAAATTCTAAACTTTTTCAAAGTGTCTGTCATCATACCTTCAATGAAAAAATTTCCAGAAGGTAAAGAAACAATTTCCCCTGTAGCATCCAATCTTGCAATCATTATGCCTTTATTTGTATAGATATCATTTTCTTTTTTATGTAAACTATCATCATTTGATGAGGATGACTGATAATCTTTCATATAATCTTCCATAGTTACTTCAATATTTTGTTTTTCATTGTTTATATAAAAAAATTTTGCTAAAACGAATTCGCTAATGATGATACAAGCAATGATAATACCACATAAAATAAGAGAAGAAAAGAATAGTTGAAAAGTAATTTTCTTTTTAAATATCATAATTTTTCCTCAAAACGATAGCCAACACGAATCACTGTTTTAATGTGTACTGCCTTTTTTCCTAATTTATTTCGGAGATTTCGTATATGCGTGTTTAATGTAGTATCATCGCTTTCATGCTGATAACCCCAGACAAGTATAATTAAATTTTCTCGTGATAGAACCTGTTGTTTGTGTTCCATTAAGGCCACCAATATTTCATATTCTGTATATGTCAAATTTAATTGCTGATCATCTATTATAACTGTTCGAGTTGATTTATTTACTTTTATTCCTGATATATTTAGTTCATCAGAATTTCCTTTGGATGATGCTGTTTTATTTTCCAGTAGCCTTTTACTTCTTGCAAGTAATACTGCTGGCTTAAAAGGCTTTGTCACGTAATCATCTGCCCCTAATTCAAATCCAAGCAGTATATCATCTTCATCACTTCTAGCTGTTAGTAGAATAACCGGTACATTTGATATTTTACGGATACGCCGGCAAACAGCCCATCCATCTAACTCGGGTAGCATAATATCAAGAATGATTAGATTAACTGCATTCGAAGTAAAAATATCCAAGCCTTTACGACCATCATCTGCCATTAATACTTGATAACCACGGTTATTAAAATAAGTGGACAGACTATTTAAAATAAATGTTTCATCTTCAATTATTAATATAGTTTGCATTATTAATTACCCCTTAGCTTATGTATAATTTTATTCTAGCATTTTTTTTCTTCTAATCAAATAATATTGAAGCAGGGAAATGTAACCAAATTATTTTTATTTTGATTATTCACTAATAGTCATTGCTTGCGAACCCATTTGCTTCCATGAAGCTTCAAAATTTATACGATTTACTTTTCGGTTAGCTCTCGGATGAAGTGGGTCATTAATATAGATGAAATTATTATCATAACCTGTGATAACTACACTATGTTGATGATATGTAACTTGCATCTTTCCGGCGTTTGTATCCCAAGTTTGAAATTCATCAGAGGATAATACTCGATAGTTTGCATTGGTTATTACCCAAACTGGATGACCTTTATCAATTTGGTCATATAAATCTCTCATATTCTTTCCAGTAAGATTTATAATTCTTTGAGGTGCAACATATTTTTCTGCTAAATCGATGATTGGTTCCACATAAACACCTAAACCATCATTATCGAAAGTTTTAATATCACCAACAAATCCTTCGTGCATATTTCCTTTTTCACCATTTTTATTGATAAATGGAACATACTTTATCATCTTTGAAAGTTCCATTTTATCTACATCTATATGCATATATTGTAAAAGCATTGCAAGACTAGTTACTTCACATCCTCGCATTAGTTCTGGTTTTTGCATAATTAGTGGAACCTCTAAAGGTTGATTTGCTTTAGAGATATTATATTCATAATCAATGATTGATTTATCTTCCTTTGCGCCAGTCGCTTTAATAACATATTCATTGTTCATTACTCTCTGAAAAACAATGAATGCATTAATTAATAATAAAATGCTTACTATTTTCATGAAGATAGCTTTATGATGTAATTTTTCACTTTTCATTTTCACTTTTTCTCCTTTTCATTATGTTTTATACATGAAAGTGTACAGGAGTGAGATAAAGATGAAATGAAGAAGAGATAAAGATTAAATCCTATTTTTTATATGCTAATTTATGAAATGCAAAATATGTGAATAGGAAGTTGATTCGAGCTAGTTTATTAAATATCAAACTAGGGTAATCACTTTTTCTAGTGAATTTTTTTATAATATTAATTAGAAAATTAAATGATATTTTAAGTTGTAAAAAGAAAACTGCCCCCAAGTAATTTTATATTTTATAAGAGAATATATTATTAATAGGCTATAAAGCTATATAGTTTGCTAGCTAGTTTAACTTATTGTGAAACATTTAAATCAACGTACAATGGTAGTGGAAAACTATACTGACAAGGAAAAATTAAGAATTAAAAAAGAATTTAACTTTAGAAGATTAATTTCTTTAGCGTTTTTTATAATAAAAATTCTCTGATCTTAAATTTAAATTTTATAAACTTTCTAGAAGTGTCCACAATTATTGCATAATGAATAAAATTCTTAAGTTATTTTTATTAGTTGTAATCAATTTATAAGGGGGAGGGCATGTATCCGTTAAAATTTAAGCCTGTTTACTTTGAAAAGATATGGGGAGGACGTGGCCTGGAGAGGTTTAAAAAAGATCTTCCTAGAGGAAATATAGGGGAAAGTTGGGAGCTATCTTGCCATAAAAATGGATTAAGTATAATAGAAAATGGAATTTACAAAGGAAAAACTTTAAAAGAGGTCATAGAAATTGAAGGAGAAAAGTTATTAGGACAAAATATAGATCTAGAGAATTTTCCTATACTTATAAAATTTATAAGTGCAGAGGATAACTTATCTATACAAGTACATCCTAATAATGAATATGCTAGAGCTGTAGAAAATGAAAATGGTAAGTCAGAGTTGTGGTATATACTTAAAGCAGAAAAAGATTCCAATATAATTCTTGGAAATAAATCTTGTAGTAAAGAGGAATTTAAAAGTGGAATAATTAGTGGAGATTTGGAGAAATATTTAAATGTAATTAAAGTAAAAGAAGGAGAAGCTTACTATGTCAGTGCTGGATTACTTCATGCTATAGGAAATGGCATAGTATTAGTGGAAATTCAGCAAAGTAGTGATTTAACATATAGAGTTTATGATTATGATAGAGGAAGAGAAATTCATATAAATAAGGCTTTAGATGTAATAAACTTAGATATAGTAGGAGAACGATTAAAAGAAAGCAAAGAAAGTTTTAAAGGATATAATAAAATTAATTATGGACATATGGAATATTTCTCTGTGGAGAAATATGAAATAAATAATATTTTAGAAGAGGAAAGTTGTGAAGAAAGCTTTTATGTATACATTTGTATAGAAGGAAAAGGCGTTGTAGCTTATAATGATAATGAGGAGTGGCTGAATTGTGGAGAAATTGTATTAATACCAGCTACTTTAGGGAAATACTATATAAGTGGTAATTTAACAATTCTTAAAATAATCATGAACGTATAGATTTAGGAGGAGTTATATATGAAAGTTAAAAAAGCTATTATTCCAGCAGCAGGATTAGGAACTAGGTTTTTACCTGCAACTAAGGCAATGCCAAAAGAAATGTTACCTATAGTTGATAAACCTACAATTCAATATATTATAGAGGAAGCAGTAGAAGCTGGAATTGAAGAAATACTTATAATAACAGGACACAATAAAAAATCTATTGAAGATCACTTTGATAGAGCTGTTGAGTTAGAGTTAAATTTAAAAAATAGTGGTAAAGAAGATTTGTTAAAATTAGTAAATGATATAACAAATTTAGTAAACATACATTATGTAAGGCAAAAGGAGCCTAAGGGGTTAGGTCATGCCATTTTATGTGCTAAAATCTTTGCTAAGAATGAGCCTTTTGCAGTGCTTTTGGGAGATGATGTAGTAGAGAGTAGAACTCCTTGTTTAAAGCAGCTTATAGATGAATATGAAAAATATAATTGTACAATATTAGGGGTACAACAAGTAGATAAAAAAGATACCAATAAGTATGGTATAGTTAAAGGAATGAAGCTTTCTGATAGGCTTTATAAAGTAGAGGATTTAATTGAAAAGCCTAAAGTGGAGGAAGCACCTTCTAATGTAGCTATATTAGGAAGATATATAATAAATCCAACTATATTTGAAATTTTAGAAAATACAAAACCAGGTAAGGGTGGAGAAATTCAGCTAACAGATGCGTTAAAAGCTCTTATATCTAAAGAAGATATGTATGCCTATATCTTTGAAGGAAAAAGATATGATGTAGGGGATAAGTTAGGATTTTTACAAGCTACAGTAGAATATGCACTAAGAAGAGAAGATTTAAGAGAAAGTTTTATGGATTATTTAAAAACTATAGTTAAATCATAGTCATAAAATTGCCCCATAAGCAATAATATTTTATAGAAAAGAAAATAAGCTATAAAAGTAAAGTGGGGGATAAAATGGGAAAACAATATCGTGGAAAAACATTATGGAAATTGCCAGCTAGAGGCAGAGGGACTTGTCCTATATGCAAAGCCAAAAGGATAAAAGTTTTATATGATATGACTTTAGACGACGGAAGTAAAATAAAAGTCTGTAAAAGATGTCAACATAAAAAAGTTGATACATTTTTAGCAGCTAATTGATAATAGATAGTTATCATTAGAAGTGAAAGTTTAAAATTGTATTAAGGTGTTAGTAATAGCAATTTAATATTTGCTAATTATATATTGATAAAATCGTAACTTTTAGCTACGGTTTTATTAATTAAAGATAAAATTAAATAATTAGCTAAAAAAGTGTGACAATTTGTCACACTTTTTTTAGAATAATGGATCCTTAGGTTTTGGTGCTATATCAAAGAATAAGTAATCAATCATTTGATTTACAGTTTCTTCTTCATCAAATTTTAAATACCATATATCATCAATAATCTCAGATTTGCAATATCCATCTATTGGGAAACGTTGTTGTTCTAAGGATATTCCAGATTTAAGTACGGAAGTTCCTAAAGACATCATTTCTGTTTTTGTTAAGCTTGTACTAAGCATAGGTGCAATACTAGAGATAGTTTTTGGTAGCTGTGTTACGTCATATTTTAATGCTTTATTTAAAGTAGTTTCTAAAACTTTTCTTTGTCTTTGTGTTCTGGCAAAATCTCCGTCATCTAAAGCTCTAATTCTGCTATAAGATAAGGCTTGCATACCACTTAATGTAACTTCTCCAGATCCATATAGTGGATCTATTTGTTTACCTGTAATTTGAGAAGCATCGCTTTGATATTTATTTATTAGGTCTGCTTCTTCAGGTGTTACTTCAAGTTCAATACCTCTGAAATAATCTATTACATCAACTACTGATTCGAAGTTAACTGCTACATAATCTGATATGTCTGTACCAAAGTTTTGATTGATAGTCTTAATAGCTAATAATGGTCCTCCATAGGCATAAGCATGATTTAATTTATCATATCCACGATTTTCTATATTTACATAAGAATCCCTCATTAAAGAGGTAAGCTTAAGCTTATTATGTTTTGTATCTACAGTGAGTATCATAATAGCATCTGAACGACCTTTATCTTCTGTGGACCTACTATCAATACCAAATACTGCTATATTAGTAATACCTTCAGTATGATCAATGCTATCGTCACTATCATTATTTTTAGGTTTAATTTTTTCAGTATCGATTCCAAGTTCTTTTTTATCATTGGTAAAATCTACTGTTTTGATTTTATCTAATAATGAATAACTATAAACACAAACTGCACCTAAACATAGTAATAAAACAGATAAAGTTATAAATATTATCTTCTTAATATTCTTATTTTTTTTCATAATATAAACTCCTATTTGTACTATTATATTTTTATATTACCACAAATTTGAATCCAAAAATTATTTTTTAGAAATATCAATACTATTATTATAATACAAATTTCGATAAACAGCGAAAAAAATGTTGAAAAATAGATAAAAGTTTTTCTAAGTACATTGTTAATTTTATTGTAAAATATAATATGTTATAAAAATATGATATTTCATAGTCGTAATATAATTAAATATTATGTGGGGGCCGAGAGGATATGGTTTTAACAGAAAGCAAAGATATAGAGTTATTTGAGTTCTTATCAGAAGCTGTAATAATTTTAGGTGAGAATGACAAGCTTTTATATTGCAATACAATAGCTAGCAACTTAATAGGATACAATAATTTTGCAGATATAGAAAAGCAGTTGCTATATGAAGTTATGACTATTGATAGTAGTGACGGAATAGTTATAAATTACGGTACCTTAAGAAAAAATAACATTTTAAATAAGGTCACAAAAAATATAATCTTTAAATCAGGGGAAAAGGGAAATTTTAGTATTATATCTAGAAATATTAAGTATAATGAAGAGAATGCTTTTATAATAATTATGCAGAAAATTTCATCAATAGAAGAGGAACAGTATAATAGTAAAACGTACATAGACTCTATAAATAAAGTAATAAAAGAGGATGAAAAGCTTCAACATATTTATAAAAGAAAAGAGGATATAGACAATTTAGGAAGAAGTTGCAGCTCACTAAACTGCGATATGATGAGAAAGGTTTTGGTATATTCTCCAAATATAATTATTATTAAAAAGGATGAAGAAATTATTTTTGCAAATAAAGAAGCACAGCATTTTTTAAATGTAAACAGTGAAAAAGAAATAATAGGTAAAAAATTTTACGACTTAATAACCTTTGATTCGACATTAAAATTGGATTATAGAAGTATTTTTGCCGAACTTAGTCATTCAAAGAGTCAACTTCCGATATCACAAGTTAAGCTTAAGACTTATGATGGCAAGGAGGTATATGGAGATATATTTTCAATGTCTTTCTTCGAAAATGATGAAGAATTTAGTGTATTAATAGCTAAAGACATAAGTAAAAGGGTTGACATGGAAGAAAAGCTTATAAAAAATGAGGAATATTATAAAAGACTATTAGCATTTTTACCTTATGGAGTAGCTATTTTGAATAATAGAAAAATCACATTTGTTAATGAATCACTTGTAAATATGCTTAATGAAAAATCTATGAATGATGTGATAAATAGCAATGCCTCTAAATATATACCAGAGGAATATAAACATTTAATGTATGAAATGGGAGATCGCGTATTTAATGAATTAAGGCAGATAGAATTTAGACAATTAAGTTTAATGAGAGCTGATGGAAGTGAATTAGAGGTAGAAGTAGGGGCATCACCTTTTATATTCGAAGACAACTTATCTGCTATTATAGTTGTTCATGATGTTACAGAGAGAAAGAATGCACAAAGAGATAAGTATAAGCTAGAACAAGCTTTAAAATATGATAGGCTTAAAACAGAATTTATAGCTAATGTTTCTCACGAATTAAAAACACCTTTAAATATCATATTAAGTGTTGTGCAATTACTACAGCACAAGCATAGGGAAAACGGTTTAGTTGGAGAAGAATTAACAACTAAGAGATATTTATCTGTGATGAAACAAAATTGTTATAGATTATTAAGACTTATAAATAATTTAATAGATATTACTAGAATAGAAGTTGGGTATCTAAAAATGAGTTTTGGAAACTATGACATAGTAAAAGTGGTTGAAGATATTACTATGTCAACAGTAGATTATATTGAAAGCAAGGGCTTAAGTTTAATTTTTGATACAGATATAGAAGAGAAGATAATCGGAATAGATAGAGAAAATATGGAAAGAGTCATATTGAATTTGCTATCTAATGCTATCAAATTCTCTAAAGAATGTGGACATATATGGGTAAATATTTATGATAAAGGAGAAACTATAGAAATATCTGTAAAAGACGATGGAATAGGTATTCCAGAAGAAATGCAGGAGAGTATATTTGAAAGGTTTGTTCAAAGTGATCCATTATTTACAAGAAATCATGAAGGTAGTGGCATAGGATTATCATTGGTAAAATCAATTGTTGAAGCCCATGGTGGACAAGTTTCCGTTAAAAGTAAAGAAGGTCATGGTAGTGAGTTTATGGTAGAGCTTCCAAATATATTATCTAAAAAACAGCCTAAATTTATTGAACACAATTGCGCTCAGGATTATAACGTAGAAAAAGTTCAAATAGAGTTTTCAGATATATATAGTTAATATAGATATGTATATAGATGTACCACTTCTAAATTTGATCTATCTCTGAAAGTAATTAACATTTATTGGTGTTGTCACTAATACTACTAAATTCACAATTCACAGTTCACAATTCACAATTGTGGACATTTCTCAGCTACCTCTAAGAAATTTAGAATTTATTCCGTAGCGGTAAGCAGTGTTCGGCATAATCACTAGCAATTTTATATTGTTAGTCAAAAATATGTTTTAGGAAATTATTTTTTTAAAAAATAATTTCTTCCTTAATTGTGCATTGTGCATT
>NZ_DKLM01000029.1 GCF_002455975.1 Clostridium sp. UBA6640 | reverse complement strand
TTCTTAAAATAAAATTTATTTTCAGAAAACTTCAAAGGCTTTGGCTGTGGAGTTTTAACCATAATTATTCATTCTTAATTCTTAATTTTTAATCTATAAATGAGAATTTTTGTTGTGGAGATTAAAATCATGCATAAGTTAAATTTTCATTATGGAGCCATATAGTAAGATACATGCTGATATGGGTGGAAAATAACAAAAGAAAGCCTGCAGGCTGGTTGTAGCACCATGCTTGCAGGCTTTTTCATGTAATATAAATCATGTAAAGTATATACACCATTTTTCAAAATACACTCATCGAGTGGCACTTATTTTAGGATCAATTATAGTGATACGTATCACAAGTAAATGAGGTTAGTGGTGTTAGTATAATATTGTAGACACAGAAAGCCGAACACTCAATAACGATTCATTACTGAGTTTTAATTTTCGTTCTGTCTTTAAAGGTAGCAACTGAGTCTCGTCTAACCTAGAAATTTAATGCGAACTCCCATAATAAATACTAAAAATAAAACGAATAGCATAGTCAAAATAAAAAGTACTATACCGATCACTATCAGTACCGTATCTAATTTTTCTGAATTGAATACCTTTCTTAAACTTGTATAAATCAGTATGCCAAATATTCCACCAAGAGTGTTAGTCAAGAGATCAGTTATATCTGTAGCTCCGACCGCTAAAATGGATTGACTTACTTCAATAAAAAGACTAAACAATAAAATATAGATGGCATTTCGAACCATTGAACTTTTTTTGTTCACTATTTCTATCAAAATACCTAAGGGAACAAAAATAATAATATTGTAAACAACTTCTTTGATGCCACCTGATGCTCCAAATGGTATCAAGTTAATATGTCGTAATTGCTCACCAGAAAATGCTCGATTAAGTATAGCATTGGGTGAAACTGAAAATTTAAAAAGCAATATCCAAATCAAAACGATGAAGTAAAGGTATAAAAGAATTTTACCTGCTTTTTTCATGCGAACGTCTCCTTTGTGTTTGAATGCTTTATTTATTATATCACGAGGTGGCAAGTAAATTAGTTTAGAAGTTAGAATTAACTTATACAGAAAAGTTAAGATATTATATAGCTATAATTTTAGTAAATGAGAAAGAGTAAAGAAAAATAGCAAACCTTATTTTTAAGATTTGCTACATTTCTTTATCAATTTATATCATCTAAATCAAATCATCTAAGCCATTAACTGTAGTTTGTTCATTCTCATCAATGGGAATAACTATGCATTTTTGACCGTCAATTATTTGAGATTTTATTTGAGGTATTTTTTCAGGTTTTACTTGAAGTATAACATCATAGTCATGAGTAAGGCTATTATCCTCTGAATTTATAGCCGGAGATTCTTCTAAACTATCTTCTAAGGCATCATTTAAATCATTTTTAGAAACATCATCTAAGGAATCATCTAAATCATTTGTCAAATCATCTTCTAAAGCGCCATCTAAAGTCATATTATCATCATCATTCTTTTTAGAAATCTCAGCTTCTTTATCCATAGATGTCTCTTTCTTTACTTCTTCAAGTTTAAGTTGAAGTACTTCTACTTGCTTTTTAAGCTGTTCTTCCTTTTTTCTTTGAGCATTTGCCTTAAGTATTTTTGAGTCAATTAAATTCTCTGCTAAAGGCAGATCTTCACCAAAGTTTTCTACATAAGATTTCTCAATTTTAGTAGTAGCTTCTTCAGAAACTCCGCTTTCTATTAAAAGATTTTGTATATCTTTTTGTGTTAAAGTTATAGGTTCAGCATCTGTATCATCATACATTGAATTGTATTCATCTATCATAGTATTTAGATTTTCTTGTATTTCCATAAAAGTTTTCTCAGCTTTTTTTTCATCAGCATCAATATAATCTTTAATAATTGTATTAAAGGTTTCTTTTTGTATATTGGCAGTTTGCTTTGAAAAACAACCTAAAGCTTCTTCCATCAATTCAGGATGTGGGTCTTTTGGATTTTTAGTGTAGTACATAACAGAGTTAACATCTGAACTACGATCAATAAAAGCAGGGAATACAAAGCCAATGGTTGGAGTATTCACTACCCAATCTCTAATACGTGTTGTTATTTTCTTTTCTTCTTCAAAGTATCGAAGCCCAGGATCAGAAAGTGAAACAGGACATATTGCACATAAAATATACTCATATACTTCTTCAGATTCATCTATTTTAGTATTATCAGTAGTCTTAGTAATAACATCATAAGCATCATGAAAAACCAGTATTAAAAAATTACCAGTATAATCATAACTATCTATAATGGATTTATAAAAATCTTGAAGCAAAGCATCATCCTTTAATTGGCTTTTTTTAAGCCTAATAAGAGAAAGTTGTTTTTCATTTTCAAGATTTTCATTAAGTGGAAAGTTAAGTTCCAAAATATTATTACCAATAGTTCCAGATAAGACTTTTTTAGCAATTTCTAAGTACTTAAAGTACTCATCATCTTCCAAATTTAAAAAAGTTTCTCTAAAGTTTAAAATAATATTTTTTTCATCATTAACATAGCAACCAGACATTTTAGTGAAGGTACAATGATCTTTCTTTAAACGCCTTTTTAACTCAAGTATATCTTTTTTGTTCATATATAAACCCCCTAATTTAGCCTTTTCTATTTGTAGTCATTAATTAACATATTATTATTAAGTATAGTATTTTTTTTATATTAATTAAAGATTTTATTAGTTAAACTTTACATATTATTACTTCATATTTTCCTTTATACTTTAATCAAATATTGTAGCTTTAATATTTATAAGAGAACAATTTAGAAAGATGAACTTAAAAATTTTTATATGGATTAACAAAATGCTGAATCTTTAATTATTAATATCTAACTAACTTTAATTGTACATGACGATATTTTGCTACTGACGCGATAGAGAATTATGCTTAAGGCTAGTGTTGACATTAATTTCTATATTGTATAATACTGTTAAATAACTATGAGTAATAAATTGTGAAGAAAAGATTGCTTATATAATATGAAAGTGGGGAGAAAGATGGGGAATGAATATATAAAAAAACAAATTCATCATATGTTAAAAGGTAAAACTATTGAACTTGTTCCTGTAACAAAGGAACATATGGATTTTATATGTGATGAAGAAAGTAATTCAGAGTTATGGTGCTATGAAGAATATGTTGAAACTAACAAGGAACTCATTCGAGAAAGGTTTACTAAAAGAATTGAGGAAAGTGATGTTTTTGACTTCATTATTAAGCGAAGTTCAGATAGTGCACAGATGGGAGCAGCTTATATATGGCAATGTAGTTCTACACGTAAAAGCTGGGAAATTGGATATGTTATCTTACCAGAGTTTCAAGGTAATGGATATTGTTTAGAAAGTGCAAATCTTTTAATATCCTTTGCATTTAATGAGCTAAATGCCCATAAAGTTATAGGTATGTGCCACTCTGACAATCTCAAGTCAGCATTTGTAATGCAAAAAGCAGGAATGTCAAAACAGGGCGTATTTAGAGAAGAGTATAAATGTGGAGGTAAGTGGGTGGATCAATTTTATTTTAGTATTTTAGAGCGAGAATACCATAAAAATTATAAAGAAAGACAGTTTTAAATTTATATACTATAAGTATATGAACGTGATGCCAAGCAATATTGTTATAAGAACTCAGGGAAGCTCAAGCTTCCCTTTAATAATATTAGGGACGGTTCATTATATTTTATTGTATTTTAAATTACATATAAATAGTTGTTTAAAATTTTTCTAAACAGTACAATAAAACTTAAATATTTTGATGAACCGTCCCTGATATTTACAAGATGAAATAAATATCATTCAATTAGAAGATGGGGGTATGATTAAAATTAGGCAATTAACGGAAACAGATATGAAACAAGCAATGGAATTGAAGATTTTGTGCTGGACAGAAGAATTAGCCGGTAAGGCTGAAAACACTCTTTCACTTTCAAAAGAATTGGATTTTTGGGTAGATTGGATGAATGCAGCTAAAGAAAACAATGATATTCGTTTGTCAATTGGAGCATTTGAAGATGACAAGATGCTTGGTGTTGCCTTTAGCAGTTTTGCTGAAAGTTTCGATATACCTGAGAAAGGTATAGAGTTGAACGGTCTTTGGGTATATCCTGGCCAAAGAAACAGAGGAATTTCGCTTATGATGATTATTTACACGTTAGATTTTTATATGACTAAGGGTATGGAAAAGATAGTAGTATATAATAATCACTATGCACCATCAAATCAGTTTTATCGTAAATTTGGTGCACAGGTCACCAGACAAGAATATCAAATGGGCGGTAGAATGCCAGTAGATATATTTTTAGCAGATATGCTGTTAATGAAAAGGAATATGGAGCAGTCGCTAAAGAAATATTTATGTGAATATGACTGAATTAAGTAATAGCATGAATAGATACATTGATAGTGAGAACATTACAACATTAGGATTTTTTAAAGTTGATGAGTAAATTAAAAGCTTGCAAAAAAAATTATAAAATAATTTGAATAGTTCTAAAAATCTGAAATATACGATACAATTAAAGTAAGTGCCAAATTTTCCAAATATCGTTTATTGTAACACAAATCTTACGATAATGAGAGGATGAGAATTTATGAATAAGACAAGCTATACTTCAATTGAGCAGCTAGCACAAATGCCATGGCTTGAATCAATAAGCATTGGTAAAGAAGGAAAGGTTCTTTCATATGTTAAAAGGACTTCTGATTTAGCTGAAAATGCATACAGAAATCATGTGTGGATTTATGAAATAGATGGGCAAAAGCATTATCCAATCACAATAGGTAAATCTGAAAGTAGCAGCCCAGCATGGGCTCCAGATAAGAGATATTTAGCGTATATTGTAGAGATAGGTGAAAAAGAAAAGCTTCGAAAGCAAGTTATTTTGAAAACCTTTGACGAGTTCAATGGAATTCAGATCACAAATTCCAAGGAAGGTGTAAACAGCTTTATATGGTCGCCTGATGGCAAGGGAATATACTATACCACTACGGAAGATGACTCAGAGGAGTTAAAAAAACGTAAAGAGACTTATGGAGAATTTAAATATGTTGATAAAGAATATAAGAATGATTATTTATGCTATGTAGACATAAAAGAAGCAATTGAATCATTTAAGGAACAAAGTAATAAGAAAAAAGGTGAAAAGGAGGAACCAAAGGATGTTAAAGTGGACATAACAAATCCAAAGGATTTTAGCATACGTGGTTTTCAACTATCACCGGATGGAAAAAAAGCTGCACTTATATGTACTCCAACAGGGGATATAATAGATCAAGAAGCAAATGTATATCTCTTGGATATTTCTACTAAAAAGTTTAGAAAGCTCAATATTACTGGAATTTTTAGTTCGAATATTGCATTCTCTCCAGATGGAAATAAGATTGTATTTGCTAAAACTCCAAGAGGATCGGAATGTTACAAGTGGAAAGTCTGGGAAGATTATATTTTAGAGATATATGATCTTGAAAAAGAAGAAACCATAATGAGGTTATCTGAATTTGATAGAAGTGTTACACCTATTAAATGGACAAGTAAAGGAATCCTTGTAACATGGCAGGATCGAGCAAACTATCGAATTGGAGTGGTTTCTGAAAAGGGCGAAATCTCTTCAATCTATAGAAAGGATGAATGTTTTATAGTCGATGCAGATAGTACCTCTGATGGTGAAAATATAGCCTATATTAAAATAGAAAAAAATAAGGCAGCTGAGGTTTATATAAACTCAGTACAAGTAACCAATGAAAGCAGGGTATACGAGAATAAACTATTGAGTAAAAAAGAAATTATAACCTGGAGTACCAAGGAGGGTCTTGAGATAGAAGGAGTTTTATCCAAGCCTCATGATTATGATCCTAATAAAAAGTATCCACTTTTGGTAGTTATACATGGTGGACCAACATGGGCGTCATTCCCTATCCATAATATGAATAAACTCTACCCAATTGAGCAGTTTGTGGAAAGGGGCTTTGTTGTTCTTGAGCCTAATTATAGGGGAAGCTCAGGCTATGGGAATAAGTTCTTAACATCTAATTTTAGAATGCTTGGGGTAGGAGATTACGAGGATGTTATTTCAGGAGTAGATAATCTAATAGAAAAAGGCATAATAGACAGTGAAAGAGTTGGAGTAATGGGTTGGAGTCAAGGGGGATACATCTCAGCCTTCTGCGCAACCTTTAGCAATCGATTCAAAGCAATCTCTGTAGGAGCAGGCATAAGTAACTGGACTACCTACTATGTAAATACGGACATAACAACGTTTACTAGATCATATCTAGGATCTACACCATGGAATGATCCAGAAATATATGCAAAAACTTCTCCTATGACCTATATAAAAAATGCTTGCACACCAACCCTTATACAACATGGTGATAATGATAAGAGGGTGCCTGTTCCAAATGCATATGAACTTTATAGAGGGCTACAAGATTTAGAAGTGGAAAGTGAACTTGTGGTATTTAAGGGAATGGGGCACGGTCCTGATAAACCCGGACTTAATAAAGCAATAATGGAACAAAATCTTGATTGGTTTGTAAAACATGTTTAGGCTTTATTCTCTGGGAAAAATAAATAGTTGGGTATGCATTATATGCGGATTTGTTTGTAAGATTAAGAGTGAAATATAATCTAAATATTAATTATATTTTTAAGGGAACTTCAATTTTGGAAGTTCCCTTAGTTTGAATTTTAGGGGATTATTGTAATTAATCAAATGATAAAGTTAATTATAATACAGTTGAAATTAAGGGACGGTTCATTATATTTTATTGTATTTTAAATTACATATAAATAGTTGCTTAGAATTTTTCTAAACAGTACAATAAAACTTAAATATTTTGATGAACCGTCCCTGATATTTATAAAATTAATAAAGATATATAAGGGGACTATCTTAAAATAAAAAGTGATTTTTATTTTGAGATAGTCCATTATTTTTTTAGCAATATATTAGTATAAACAATAAAGCAGGTTTAATAAGAAGTGTACTACTTTTAAGAGAAGCTTTAAAAAACGTATAAAGAAGATTATGGTTGATTTTATTTACAAGATATGAAAATGTTGGTACAATATTACCGATGGTAATTACCAATGGTAATGAAAGGGGCGGCTAAATTGAGGAATGATAAAAAACGTGTAAGTAAGGAAATTATTTTAGAAACTACATTAAACTTAATTGATAAAACTGAAGGAACAAAGGATGTAACTTTAAGAGATATTGCTAAAAAAGTTGGGTGTGCGCATACAAATTTATATAACTATTTTAGTAGTCTGGATGAAATATTTTGGGAAGCACTTGGTCAGGTACTTCTTATAATGATGGATTATTCAAGTAATGGTTTGAGTAATGAAAAGGATGATGAAGAAAAGTTTTTCTTAATTTTATCCAATTTAATTGATTTTTCTATGGAACATCCGGGATGGTATAGATTTATATGGCTTGAGTCTATAGGTGGAAACCCTTCTTCTGAAGTTAATAAAATATTAAATAAACCAGGGGAGGGATTTTCAGATTTTATAAAAATGAGTAATAAAAACATTTCAAATGAAAGAGCAAATTCCATTGGAAATATACTGCATAGTTATTTGCATGGGGAATTGTGTAAATGGATTAATAATCGAAGTTTTATAAACACAAGGGAGGAAACCAAAGCAATAATTTTATCAAATCTAAAATATCTATATAAACTACTAGTTCAGTAATACAAAATATTAGATTTTAAAAATTAAATAATAAAAATGATCCTAATATATTTCAAAAGTTTAAAGGAGATGCATATAAGTGATAGGAAGGTTAATTTCAAAAATTTGTCCAATCTTTATGGTTCCTGAAAACAATCCGATTAATGAAGAAAAGTACTTAGGTGATAAAGCGAATAGTCCCTCAATTTATGAGATAGGAAAGAAGAAATATATTTATCCAATAATTAAATTTAAAGATGAGCAAGTGATGATTGAGAAGCTTTGCTTAATTGATTTTCAGGGAGATACTACTTATAAAGCTATAGAATTACAGGAAGTTAAACAAGAAAATTTCATTTATTACATTGTGCTTATTGGAAGACATGATAGTGAATCAGATATTTACTATACAAAGGGACTAAAAATCCATGGAGATAGATATAAATCATTGCTGAATAAAGTAACTTTATATGAAGTTGATTCCATGAAGGTACAGTTTGATGTAACTGAAAAGGGGATAGATGCATATCTATCTCTAAGAGATAAGGAAAATAGAATTATAGAGTTTAAAATAAAAGAGAATAAGAATAAACTAGATAGCTTTGGTCTTATAGCACCTGTAGGTAGTATGAGTGAGAGCCCAGATAAATTTCCTATTATATATTTAAAAAAATTTAATATGGTGGAGCAAAAACACACCGATATATTTGTAAAGATAGATGGAAAAGCTCTAAAGCCTATTAAACTTTTTCCATTGTGTAATTTTAAAAGGGTCTATTTGGCTAGGTATTCTTATTTTAATAACATTAAAGAATTGAATAATGATTATACAGGTATCATGGAACCAATAGAAATTAATACAGATATAGATGAAATAAAAATAGATGATTGTATTTATTCAATTAACATAAACAATATACATCCTGAAATAAAGTGGGTAAAAAGAATTGATAGTAATAGCGAAATGAAATTAACTTTTTCCCCACCTATACCAGATATTATCTCATTAAGGGATAATACAGAAATACTAGGACATTTTTCATTATCTGTTGATGAGGTTAAAGGAATTATGGGCGGAATTTATTTAGTAAAGAAAAATAATGATTCAATTAAACTTCAAATTAGCCCGCAAAAGAGTTGGCAACCAATGCCTGGTAAACTGTGGGTCAAAACTTACTTATGGAACTGTGATATAAAAATTGTAGATGATGTACTACAAGTAAAATCAAAGTGGAGCCGTATAAAATAGCTTAAAGTTATAAATGCTAACAGCAAAATATTGAAAAGTTCCAACATGAAAATGCATAAAAATTATATTGTAAAAAACTTATATAGTATACTTCCTATTATAATTGAAAACACCTTTAACTGTTTAATTATATAAGAAAAACCATAGCTTGATATTATTGTAAATTAGCAGTAAAATATAAAACGTTAACAATTTATTTAGGAGTGATAAAATGATTTTAATTATTTTAGTCTTTGCAGTAGGAGTTATTGCAATGTTTCCGCTAAAAAGATTAGCGCAAAAGATTTATAATGAAACTGGGTATAATGGAGTAAGAGGTTTACCTAAATTCTTAACAATTTTTTTTGGAATAGTAAATATATTTTTAGCGTTTTTTCTTTCAGTAGTAATTCAAGAACAGCATTATGGCCTTGCAATGATTGTAGTAGCAATTTTTTTATTAATGATTGCTACGCTTACATTAGTAAGCAAGAAAGCTGGCTTAAAGAATGCTATTTTATTAGCAATTTTACAGACTGTTAGCGGGGCAATTATGATAATATTATTATTTGTTTATCGTTGTTTTGGTGGGATGTTCTGCAGTAATATGCTCGACATTTTATCAATAAATGAAAATCTTAATAGTTAGTTGATAAAAGAATCATTAGGTGGATGATACCAAAAAGTTGTAGATATTAGTAGCGGACTTTAAAGGTAACTCTTCATCTCCACCATAGAAAAAATCCACAATTTTTAAGATTGCGGATTTTTTTATTTTGATTATAAAAATATAAGGTGAATACAATCAAGCTACAGCTCCACCAATGAAACATAAGAAAATTTGAATTGATTTTCCTATGTTATTTTAATAGTCTTGAATTAGTTCTGTTCGGAATATGCTAAAATCCATAAAATTTTAGATATTTTTCAATATTTGATTTTATATATTCAACATTGTGATGACCAGTAAATATATGATTTTGAGAATTTATACTTTTTTTATGTAAATAAACAAATCCAAATTTAAACTTTTAACATACAAACTCAGTTGGAGAAACACCATATAGCATATATGCAACTATTTGCTGGTCAGAGTAATTTTTGGGTCTACCTTTTGTATTTTTACGCTTACGATTATTAATAGTAAAGATTGGAGTTTATTTACACTGTGCTATCTAGAAAAAATATTAAAAATCTAATGGCTTAGTAACATAAATGTTAAATGTATAATATATTATAAAGGAAGGAACTTTAGAAGAATAAGGAGGTAACTCAATATGACAAATTACTGTTGTTTAAATAAAGAAGAACAAGAACGAGAACGAGAACGAGAACAAGAATTTGAGTCATTAATATTCAATGGAGGAACCATGAATGATGGCACTGAGAGTATACCTGATACTGTACCACTTGGAAGCGCTAATTCTAGTATTAGAATATTAGGATGGCTTTTACCTCAAGGTGATACAGATGAATATTCATTAACTTTTAGTGTGCCAAGAGATGCTCTTAATAAATGTCAAAAAGCTAAAGTATTTGTTCATTTATTAACTGATAATTCAAATACACCAACTGGAAATATGTTTGCAATTAGACTTTCATCATTATTCACTAGAGCTAATGGTGTAGTAAATGCAGCTAATATAATGGTTAATAATAGTGGCAATATTCCAATTCAAAACTCACCAGGAAATTTTCAATATAATCATTATGTTTTAGAGTTCAACTTAGACGATATTATTAAAGCTGAAGATTTTGCATTGTTGAGCGTTGCTCGTATTGCAGTTAATAATGACTATGCTGGTGCATTACTTTTAACTAGTATAGAGTTTAGATATTTAAGTCACTAGGCATAAAAGTAGGACAAGCTAATCGAAGTTAAGTAAAATATTAAAAAATATTTTATTTTAAATTTTGAATGGCAAATAAACTGCCTAAAACACAAAAATTATAGAAAATGTAAATAATTAAGCTGTATGGTTAAGAGATATTCTAGAATGAATTTCAGAATGTCTTTTCCCATACGGCTTGTTTTCATCTTCAAGTCTCAGTTCTAAAGCAGGCATATCTCCTCTTATTTTGGAAAACATATGCTGATGTCGAAATATATTGTGAAGAGCTACATAACCACCAGCAGATACCCCTTCTATATATCTTCCTTTTCTATCTTTTATAGTATTAAAAGTTTTATCTGTTAAAGGTACTATCTCTTTTATAAAATAATCTTCATACATTCCTAAATTTATGACTCTATTATTATGTCCAGAATCAATAATGTAGTGGAGAGTAAATATGCTAAGAACAGTTCCTAAGTTATTACCATATATTGTAACATTATATGGCTAATAAGGTTGGAGGAAATTAATATGATAGAGGGGTTAACAGGAACTGTTATAACTAAAGAAGATAAAAGCTATAATATTGTTCGCAGAACTGCAAATTTATATTTTAGTTACTACCCGAAGGTAATTGTATATCCTAATAATATAGCAGATGTAGTTAATGCAGTAAATTGGGCAAGAAATCAAGGATTAAATATACGTTGTAGAAATGGTGGTCATAACTATGAAGCATTTTCTGTGGCAAATGATGCTGTTGTGATAGATGTTTCTAATTTGCTTGATTTTAAAATAGATACGAGCAAAGGTTATATAAGAATAGGGCCAGGATATAGGCAAGAACAACTTCATCCTAAGGTAACTCAATATGGATTTGCATTTGTTGGAGGAGGTTGTCAATCTATTGGAGTTACAGGAATTACATTAGGAGGAGGAGTTAGCTTTTTACAAAGGGAATATGGGCTAGTATGCGATAGTTTAGTAGAAGCGCAAATAGTAGATGCTTTTGGTAGGATAATAACTTCTAATTCATATCAAAATCAAGATTTATTTGCTGCATTAAGGGGAGCAGGTAGCAATAATTTTGGAGTAGTAGTGTCGCTTACTTTTAAAGTATATCCCGTTGATAAAGTAACAGTAATGACTGCCAGATGGCCTAGAAAGAGTAGATATGAAGTAATTCAAGCATTTCAAAAGGTAGGGGAATATTTAGATAATAGGTATACAATTAAGGTTTCTATGACTAAAGATGCTATTGAACTATATGGAGTAGGAGTAAGAAGCACAGAAAAAGAAATGGAACAAGCTTTAAGCGAGTTATTAAAAGTTGCTAATAAAACAAATTATACAACAAAGCATATTAGTTTTAAGGAATCTGTACAGGGGCGTCCAGGTTTTGTGCCTACACCAAAAGGATTTAAGAATACAGGATTACTTGCATATAATTCATTAGGAAAAGAACCTTGCCAAATAATGTTTGACTATTTAGATAATTCACCATCTATACAGCCACCTATAGACATTGAATTCCTCTTATTGGGAGGAAAGATTGCAGAAAATGAAGGTTTACCTAGCGCTTTTCCTCATAGGCATGCTAAAGTATTAATACAAATTGAGGCCGAATGGATTCTTAAATATAGTATGTATGCTAATGATACAATTAGGTGGGTAAATAGTTTAAGAAATTCCTTACTTCCATATGCAGGCTTTGGGTATCTTAACTATTGTGATATTAATATACCTGATTATTTATATAATTATTTTGGTAATAATGTACCTTGGTTAAAAACTGTAAAAGAAAAATATGATCCACATAACTTATTTTACTATCCTCAAGGAATAAATCTATAAGCAGTGTGGGGAACACATGGAAATAATCTATATGTCCATGTAGCTGTATATGAAGAAATAAATGATAGTATAATAACTTTTTTATGATTCATCCAATCATTTAACCCGAATCGAATAGGAGCTGAATAATTATTTTATTCAGCTCCTATTTGATTGGTGATTTACTAAGATATCTTCTCGATTAGATTCTATACTTGAATATAAACATATACATGGATGTTAATGTTGGTTGATAGACATTAAAAGGTAAGAAAAATATAATAAATATGAAAGGTATGATAAATATGATTTGTATAAATTTGAAAAGATTAAGGAAAATCAATCAATATACACAGGAAGAGGTGGCTGAGAAGATTAATGTTTCCAGGCAAGCTGTAGCTAAATGGGAAAATGGAGAATCAACTCCAGATATAAATAGTTGCATTGCACTTGCAAAATTGTATAACGTTACTATAGATGATTTAGTTAATCATTCAGAAGGAGAGTCAGGTGTTGTGGTGCCACCTAAAGGGAAACATTTCTTTGGGTCAGTTATAGTTGGAGAACGTGGTCAGATTGTTATTCCTAAAAAAGCAAGAGAGTTATTTAATATTAAGTCTGGTGATAATTTATTAATATTAGGAGATGAAGATAGGGGAATTGCCATTGTACATCAACGTGACCTTATAAATTTCGTAGGAAAAATTGGAGTAGCAACAAAGGAATAATAATTTTTAAGTAGAGAGATTAGAAAGAGGATGATTCTAATATGAGTAAAATAGTATTTTTTTGTATTCCTGCACATAGGCATACTAATCCTACAATTGAAGTAGTCCGTGAATTAGCATGTAGAGGCCATGAAGTATGGTACTATTCTTTTGATGAATTTAAAGAAAAAATTGAAGGGGCAGGTGCAAAGTTTATTAGTTGCGATAAGTATCTTCCAGAATTACAGCCTGGTGATGAGAAAAAGATTGGGAAAGATTTTGCTGCTTTAATTGAGATGATAGCTGATACTACTATAGCTTTAGATGAGAAAGTTTGTAGAGAGCTCAAAACTTTCAGTCCAGACTGTATTGTATCAGACTCTTTATGTTTTTGGGGTAAGCTATTTGCAGAAAAATTGAATATTACCTATATATGCTCTACAACAACTTTTGCATTTAATCAGTATACAGCAAAAATGATGAAGAAAAGCTTTAATGAAATTATACGGATGATTTTAGGCATGAGTCGTATTAATAAGAAAATAGAGCTTCTAAGAAAAAGTGGATATAATGTTAAGAATTTTGTTTCTATAATTCAAAATGATAATGATACAAATACAATTGTATATACTTCAAAGGAGTTTCAACCAATGGTAGAAACTTTTTCAGATAAATATTCATTTGTAGGTCCTTCAGTATCCAATGTGGAGGCTGAATATAAGGAAAGAAAACGTAAAAAAATATATATTTCACTAGGTACGGTAAATAATAAAAATATAAAGTTTTATAAAAACTGTATAAGAGCATTTGAAACTTGTGATGTTGATGTAGTTATGTCAGTTGGGAAAGGTACTGTAATTGAAGAATTAGGGAATATACCAGATAATTTTCAGGTGAAAAATAGTGTTCAGCAAATTGTAGTGCTTCAAAATACAGATGTATTTATTACTCATTGTGGTATGAATAGTGTTAATGAAAGTCTGTATTATGGTGTTCCTATGGTATTGTATCCACAGCAAGAAGAGCAAGGAATGGTAGCAAAGCGAGTTTCTGATTTAGGAGCTGGAATCTTTTTAAAAGGTAATAACCCAAAATGTATAAAAGATGCAGTATTACAGATTGTGGATAATAATGACTATGAGAAAAATGCAAATAAATTAGCAAAAAGCTTCAAAAATGCGGGAGGTGCAAAGAAAGTAGCTGATTTTATATTAAAACCCATAGATGATAGTAAATCAAAAATTTAACTGTATCTAGTCAAGAGAGCTTCTAGAAAGTCCCTTTATTTTTCAGAAAGTTGGGATTATTAATATGAAATATATTATAATTAAATGGTATATATTTGTTTAATATTAATATAAATTGAAAATATACTTTCATAGGTAAGGTATAAAAAGGGGTGTATAAGAATGAAAGCAGCTTTTCTAATAATTGATATGCAAAAGGGATGTTACGACTTTTGTAAATGTCAAAGAGAATTTGATGATGCAGTAGAGTATATAAATGAGACAGCACGTATGTTTAGGGAAAAAGGGTTACCTGTTGTTAGAGTATTGGATATAGAAGTGGGAGAAGGTCCTGGTTCTGAGAAGTTTGAATTTGTTGATTCTATCATTACTAGTGAAAATGATATTGTTATACATAAAGAGTATAATAATGCATTTTTTAAGACAGAGCTTCATGATAAGCTTCAAGAACTTGGGGTTGAATTTGTTATCATAGGTGGATTTGCAGCAGAGTATTGTGTATTATTTTCTTATAACGGAGCAAAAGAAATGGGATATGGAACATCATTACTTCAAAATGGTATTGCAGGCGTTGAATATGAAGAAGTGAAAAGAATACAGTTCTTAAGACCAGTAGTTAGCCTCGAGGCATTAGAATATTTGTTAAAGTAAGAAAAGCTTAGTGAGTCAACACTAAGTAGTCATTAGAACAAAAGCAGATAAACCAAAGCATTAATTTGGTGTTAATCGCTTTCACAATGTGCTTATTTTGTTTTGTGCTATTGAATAAAATTTATGATATGAATTTAAGATGCCTAAAGCACTATTCTTTCCTGAAGTGCACCCCAGATATTAGACATGTGATATAATCATATGTCTAATATCTGGGGTGCAC
>NZ_DKLM01000068.1 GCF_002455975.1 Clostridium sp. UBA6640 | reverse complement strand
ACATTATTTATTTCGTCAAATAGTCAAACTGCGTCATTATATACCCCATTACTCTTTAATAAATGTTATTATGTTAGCTTTGTGGACAACATGGTTATGATATAATCTTTCCAAACTTGAAAAGCAACTTGTTTTATACCACATCTTTTCATGTGATTCATCATTTATCGAATAGTAAGAGCAAACACTATTGGCCAGTTTCCATTTACATATCTAATATCATTGGATTATAGAGCCTGATTATATGGATATAACCTGCCATAATAATATATTTATCAATCTTGGCATTAAAATAATATTTTTAGACATCTCTTTCTGTCCAATATTTGATAATGGTGCCTGACTTAAATTTTTAGGCGAACACTGTTCGCCCCTACACAAGATAAACTTATTAAAGTTAATATAAAATTATAAAATATTTGAATTGCGCATTAAAAAATACCATACATTCATTCTGAATAATACGGTATTTCATCTATTTATATTTAATTTTGTCTTCATAATAATTTAAAATCGTTCCTCTATCTACTCTACAAAATTGGAATTTATAAGTTAATTAATAAAATGCTTACTCCTACAAATAGGCATGGGAATATTCCTATTAATATTCCTATTAGTCCATGAACAAAATGATACTTTTTTTGATGATATTCTTTATCCATATGTTCAGTACCAGGTAATCTTATTACCTTAATATTAGCAAATAAAATCCAATCCATAAAGAAACAATCCCAAACATTAATTATAAACCAAATAAAAAAGCTTCCTAAAAAACCCTCTAAAAAAGTTTTTGCCTGGGCTAAACTCATTAGTCCAACAAGTACTATAATGCCAATGAAAAGAAATATTCCCTTCTTAATTATAGCTGTTTTACTTAATGGTTCTGCTGGTATTCTTTCATGAGTTTTAAAATATTCTTCTTGAATATCTTTTGGATAATCATGAATCCACCAAACTGGATTTTTACATAAAGGAATAAATATAACCAAATTAAAAATCATTGTTATAATTACAGTTTCTATTAATAATATCCACAAATTCATACTTCAATCTCCAATTCAAATTCCTATTTATCGAGTACAATTTAATACTATTATGAATTTATTATAACATATATTTCCAATGCCGTACTATTCAATTTTCAAAGAACATTATTTGCTTCGCATTATAGTCAAACTGCGTCATTATATACCCCATTACTCTTTAATAAATGTTATTATGTTAGCTTTGTGGACAACATGGTTATGATATAATCTTTCCAAACTTGAAAAGCAACTTGTTTTATACCACATCTTTTCATGTGATTCATCATTTATCGAATAGTAAGAGCAAACACTATTGGCCAGTTTCCATTTACATATCTAATATCATTGGATTATAGAGCCTGATTATATGGATATAACCTGCCATAATAATATATTTATCAATCTTGGCATTAAAATAATATTTTTAGACATCTCTTTCTGTCCAATATTTGATAATGGTGCCTGACTTAAATTTTTAGGCGAACACTGTTCACCCCTATACAAGATAAACTTATTAAAGTTAATATAGCATCGTAAAATATTTGAATTGTAAAATAAAAATACCGTAAATTCAGTTTTGAATAATACGATATTTTATAAAATTATTTTGTTTTGTAATTTCTGTCTTATAAGCAAAAAATGCCTTATCTTTAAATTAACATTACTTATAATATTTTAATATAAATTCATTTATTCTATTTAACTATGAGCAACGCTATATAATAAATACTTATAGATTAAGCACCATTTTCAAATCTGACTCTATATATTTATTATTAACAAGGGGAACATTCTCAAATCCATACTTTTCATACAATTTTATTGCTGAAATTAATTTATGATTTGTATAAAGAATTATTTTTTTTATATTTTTTTCATTAGCAGCTTGTATGCACCTTTCCATCAACTGATTTCCTATTTTTAGCCCTTGAAATTTTTCTGTCACTGCAAGTTTTGCTAATTCATATGTATCTTTATCAACTCTAATTAAAGATACTGTTCCAACTATTTCTTCTCCACATTTTGCAAAAAAAATACATCCTCCATTATCTAGTATTACTTCTTTAGGATTATTTAGAATTCTTTCATCTTCTGGCTCCACTGAAACATATTTCTCAAGCCATTCATAAGATAGCCTTTTTAAATCATTACAATATTCATCTTTGAATGAAATAATATCCACTTTGTCCACATTTCATCCCCCCTTGCATACTCTCTCCATACTAATCCAATAGCACTATTATTTATATTATTTATTTAAATATTTTCTTGTTCCACCTTTTTTATAACTTCCCTTATAATATATTCCTTCTTACATTATTGGCAAATAACTTATTATTAAATTTCTTAATAACTCTTTTGCTTCGTCATATACGAATGTTGTGTAGATTGCGATCATTATTCATATTCCTAAAGTCAATATTTCTTCAAAAGTATCAATAACATAATCATACTCGTGAGCATCACCAAAGCCATATCTTGCATATACAAATGGAATTTCTGCCACTTTTGCTGACTCTGCATCTCCGCTAGTATCTCCTACATAAATTGGTCTTTTCAAATCATTTCTTTCAATTATAATTTTATTGTTTTCTCCTTTTGATAGACCTGTTGCTCCTGAACATTCAAAGTCAGTAAAATATTCATTTAATTTATGCGCTTTAAAGAAACATTGTATGTAGCCATCCTGACAATTACTAACTATGAATAATTTATATTTTTCAGATAACTTTTTAAGTGTTTCTTCTAATTTAGAAAATAATATTCCACCATGTTCTCCTAAATAAACTTCTTCTGCTTCACAACATTCTTCCATTAATTTCATCTGAAAATCTTCATCTAAATCTGGAAATAATTTTTTCCCTATTTCATCTATGGTAAGTCCCATACATCCTTCCATATCTTTAGGTGTTACTACTCTTGTGATATTGGGATACTTGGCTAACACCGTTTCCCATGCACCACAAACTCCCTCTATTGAATTCCAAAGAGTACCATCTAAATCAAAAATAATACTGTCAATATTCATTTTTTATCTTTAGTAAGAGAATGTATTATAAATACCAAACTCTCACTAAAGTTCACCCCCTTTCATTTTGCACACTTTTAAATGTATAACAAGTTATTAGTTCACATTGTATTTGAATTGTGACATAAAAATGCCGTATAACTCACTTCTGAATAATACGGCATTTAGAAAAATTATTCGATTTTTAATTTTAGTCGTTAAATAAGAAGATTATGAATTAATTGAAGTCTCTTAACCTTTTCTCCATACTCCTCCAGGACATGAAGTAAAACCACAACTTTCATAAAGCTTACGGTTTGACTCCTCATAAGTTACAGTAACAATAGTGATCCCTCTTACTTCAGCCTCCTGAAGCAATCTTTTTACCAGTAACTTCCCAATACCTTTGGCTTGGTAACTTGGATGGACTATTACATCCTCAATATATCCATGTTCAATACCTGGACCTACCATACACCCAAATGCAATCAACCCATCATTCTTATCTCGTACTCCTGCCCAAAATAAACAATGCTCAAATAAAGCGGGATAGTCTGCATCTCTTCTTTCCCAGCCTACGGCTTCTCGAAGTTCAGGAACCTCATGATTTTTAATTTCTAAATTTATTAATACATTATAATTTTCCATTTAATCGCCCTCTGTTTGTTCATAATTAATTACTATCATGACTCAATTATAACATATTTTGTAAATACCGTATTATTCAATTTTCAAAGAACATTTATGTCACACTTTAATCAAATTGTGACGTAAAAATACCGCAAATTCACTTCTGAATAATACGATATTTTAATATTATTTTATCTTTTTAAATTCATTAATAAATTGGAATTTGTATTAATGATTTATAAAGGATAAACTTTTTTGCAATTTTCCAATTCATCACAGTCTGATTTAGAAATATATATTTCTGCTGATTTTGATAAATCATTTTCTAAAAACATTTCCTTTTTAAGCATATCAATTATAAATGGATAATTTTGTTCCGCAGATTCAGTTTTCATCCAAATTCCAATTGGATTGTTTTGACCTTCTAAATAATCATAACCGTTATCCATTATTTTTTTATCTGATAATTCTTCAATTCTATCAGGCACCGTATATCGCAAATCCAAATCAGGATTTTCTAATAATCCAGGATTTAATTTAATTACTATTGTCTCCATGCATACTTCTCCTCTTCTACGAATTCCTATTTATCTATATGTCTCATACAAATAATTTTTACTTTATCTTACTATCATGAATAAATTATAGCATATTTTGTAAATGCCCTATTATTCAATTTTCAAAGAACATTTCAATCAATTCGCAATATCATATAAATCAATAATACATTTACTAGAATTATATATGATATTTCAGTAATCAATACTGCTAGTGATCTCTTCTTTGCATACTTAGATTTCTTTTTAATCATATATAGCTAGTTATTAAAATTAATATAAAGTCACAAAATATTTGAATCACCAAATAAAAAAACACCGCTTATCCACTTTGAATAATACGGTATTATAAATAATCCTTACTTAGTGTAGATTTAATATGGTATATTAAAAATTTATTCGGTTTTATGGATTATATGAAGGCTGCGTAATAGATTGCGCTCATAATACGAATAATTCTTTCTTTAATAATTTTTTTAATTCCTTTATACTATCAACCTTATCCATTGGTATTTCTATTCTTATAAAATAATCTTTGAGTATATTACCACAGCAAGAATGAATAGACAGTCCTTTTATCAGTAGATCTAAGAATGTATCTTTATCGTCATTACCTACAAAACATGAAACAAGCTCTCTATCACACAAAAAAAGTTCAAAGATTATGGCAGGCAATTCGTAATATGATGGTGCTTGGACACAATCCGCAAAATCAATTAGTGTAATATCATTATTTTTACTGATTAAAATATTATCTCTTGTAATATCTCCATGTACTAAAACGATCTCCTCACAACATACTTTTGATGAATATCTTACTAATTCTTTTATTAATTCTGAATTCAATCCTTGCATTCTTTTTAATTGTTCCTTTTGATTACTTAAGGTAATTGATTTAACTATGGAATTTATTGGTTTATTAAATTTCTCTAATATTTTTTTGAGTTTATCTACTAAATGTTGCTTTTCATTAATGGAATATGAAAGTATATAACAAGTCTCAATATCATTAGATTTAAATTCCATAATAATATAACGAAACAAATACTTATCTTGAAATTCACCATTTGCAATTATCTTAGGTACTGAAATACCTTCCTTATTTGCAAACTCCATTGTATATAATTCAACATTATAATCGTACTCTGTATCAATACCGGTCTCAAAAGGTGCATATATTTTTATCACCAAATTATCTACTTTAAAAACAGCATTGCTTCCAGGAGCCAAATTTTCAATTTCCCCTTGCACTATTAATTGTTCATTTTTTAAAATCTCATCTATCAATGGTTTGAATACTTGAATAGAACAAAAAATATTTCCCCAAGATTCCCAATTAGTCAATTCCTCTGCAAATAACATTTCATTCCTCCATCTAAAATATAAATAATAATTACTACGCAGCTACCTACAATTATGCCTTAGCATTAAATAGAAGCAATTTTAATTTTCTAATATCATATTATTTAATTTTCAAAGAATATTTTTTATTAATTAGCTCATTCTATATTTAAATTGCTACATAAAAATACCGCAAATTTGCTTATAAATTTGTGGTATTTTAATATGTTATTTATTTTTATAGCTGCTACACCTTATAGAATGATATGGCTTAACTACAACTGTTAGTTCTTATTCTTTCAATGATGAAATTTATGTTTGTAATTTTCGTAAAACATATTTAGTAAAATCTTTTATTATATCATCATCAATTTGGTTTAAAACTTTGTTTTTTAAGAAAAATGATAAGATTACCAATCCTATAAAAACATTAACATATACATCTTTTAAGTCAAAGGTGAAAAAGCCATTTACTAATATGTAATCTAAACTACCATTCCAAAAAATCTTGTCAATTAACGAACACATGGCACCAGAAAATATAAAAGCATACATAATATTAATAAGTCTGTTAATTCCAAATCGCTTATTTAAATATTGATAGAGCAGATATATAAATATGCTCATAATTACTACTAGTAAAATATGTACATATTTGCCAATGCCTAATTGTAACATAGAATTAAGCCATGAATAATCCCTATTAAACATAGGCTCAAAGTATAGCAAAGGAGGTAATATAGGAATTTTTTGATTAAAAAACTTGTTGTTAATTATTATTTTAATAACTTGATCTATTGTTACTAAAATAAGCACTACTATATATATTTTTTTGTTTTGAATTCTCATATTTATTCTGCACCACCTAGTATAAATAATCTTCCTATAAATCTACAAATATAATTTAACAGAATCTTCTAGCAAGATTATATCACATTTTCAAATATCGTCCTATTCAATTTTCAAAAAATATATTTTATTAATTAGTTCATTCTATATTTAAAATGTACATCTTCTTATTTGCGAAAAATTGTTTCTAATTGTGTTTGCACAGGTAATTTTTCCTCTAGAATAGTAATAACTTTATCATAATCACTCTTTTTAAAATAGAATGTTTGCTGCATAAAACCACCAGATAACTTAATCTTTATATCCTTTGACTTAATTACTATAATCTTCTCAATTTCATTCCATAATATTCTTTCTTTATATGTATACATTGATATGAAGCCTTCTGATGTAATTCCTTGTGCAAGCCACATAGTTACAAACATAAGACTTCCTAATATCCCTATTACATAATGAATCCAAGTATTTGCATATAAATATGTGATTGTTATAAAAACAATCAATGCAATAGCAATTTCTACATATTTTTTTCTTGTTTGGATTATTATTTCTTTCATACGCTTTAATCTTTGTATAATAATAGACATAAAAAATAATGGAATACCAATATTAATAAATATATCCATTAAAATCTCTCCTTTAACTATAAATTCGTAATACTTAACGATTGCAATTCAGATACTCTCATTTTATCCATATTATAACATATTATTAAATATCGTCCTATTCAATTTTCAAAGAATACATTTTATTAATTAGTTCATTCTATATTTAAAATGTGATGTAAAAAAACACCCCATTATTTAAAATTAAATAATGGGGTGTTTATATAAATTGCTCATTTTTTAGTTGTTGCATTAAATACAAATAATGCGATACAAGGTTTCTATTTTAATTGATAATTAATTAAGATTTTTTAATTCCTATGAAGATACTTTTTCTATAAGCTTTTCTGGATTTACTATTTTACCTAAATTGTATTTTTTTCCTTCTTTCTCTACTTCCACTACATCCCCTGTATCTAATACTGCTTCTAAAAACTCATCTGGAGTTATATTAGGATTTACCTGACAGCATAAAGTATATAAAGCTGATACATAAGGAACAGTCCAACTAAGTCCACCTTCTCTATTTAAAAAATAATCTGAGTTTCCTGTAGGTGATGCAACACACCTGCTGTCCATTGGTACCATAAAGGTCTTTTCTATATTAATTTTTTCATAATTTTCAAAAAAATCATCTTTCCACCATGATCCAGGCTCATAATTTTTAAAATCTTCTGGATTTTTCATAACTTCTCTTCCAAGTCCCCAAAAATTAACTCCATAATATTTATTAAATCTTGTAGAGACTACCAATATTCCTTCATTTTTAGCCCTTTTTACTGCTGAATCTACCTCCTTAAATCCTTTTTTCTCTTTAGTCCATCCTACAGACATAGAAATGACTCTTATCTTTTTTTCTTTAGGTAGAGTTTTATTTATTTCTATGATTCTATCTATAGATTTTGCTAAATACTTAAAATCATAGTGAAAATCGGTTGCAGTAAATTCTCCATGAGTTTCTGCAATGTAGTATAAATCTGCTTCTGGTGCAACACCTACAGTTTTTCCCACTGCAATAGAGCTAACAGCTGGTCCATGCATATCCGCATCACTTTCTTCATTATTATGAATCTCTTCATAAAATTTTAATCTATCTTTATATTCTTCATGGTCTACTAAAAGAGTGCTATCGATAATAGCCATGCTAACTCCTTTTCCTGTAATGCCCT
>NZ_DKLM01000048.1 GCF_002455975.1 Clostridium sp. UBA6640 | reverse complement strand
CGCTACAATAGGTTTATTAAAGAAATTATTTTGACTAAAAATAATTTCAACTATAATTCTTCATTCTTCATACTTAATTCTTAATTGTCATAGATTCTCCATAAGATCGGTTAAGTTTATTGGTCTTGTTCCAAACTATACTGCACCCCAGGGGAACCCTAAAGGGCTTCACTACTGTTCCCCAGGGGTGAAAAGAGTGGCGAACAATGTTCGCCACTACAATAAAAAAACTAGCAATTGTATTGCTAGTTTAAAAATCTATTAAAGAAATTATTTTGTTCAAAAATAATTTCAACCATAATCCTTCATTCTTCATACTTAATTCTTAATTGTTTTACGCTGCCATATCCTTTTTATTAGTAATATGCTTTTTATATGGTAGCTTTTTATATATTAACCAGTAGGTTATCCCTACCATTATAGCTCCACCTACAATATTTCCTATAGTTACTGATAATAAATTGTGTGCTGCCCCTTTTATTGTTAAGTTAGATAATTTTTCTGGAGTTATATGAGATGCTTCCACAAACAGTGCATTACTTTTTGCAAGTAAGCCTATTGAGAAATAATACATGTTTGCTACACAGTGTTCAAATCCAGCTACAATAAATACAAAAATCGGTATAAAACCCATTAATACTTTTCCTGGCACTTCTTTTGCTGCATATGTACCCCATACACTAAGGCATACTACTATGTTGCATAAAATTCCACTAAAGAATCCTTGAGATAATGTAAGATTTGCTTTTGCAGCTGCAACCTTTATGGCGTACCCCCCAACTGCTCCTCCATTTAACTCAAGTAAGCCTGCTCCATATACAAGCCCTGCTATTATTGCTGCTCCTATAAAATTACCTATATAAACTAAGCTTAAGTTTTTTATCATATCAATAATTGATATTCTCTTTTGTGCCACTGCTACTGATAATAAGCAGTTTCCAGTAAATAACTCTGCCCCACATACTAAAACAAGTACTAATCCTACCGGGAAAACTATACCAGCCATAACTTTTTGTAACCCGAAATTAGTTATGCTATGTGAAGCCACTGCTGATCCGTATGCTCCTAACGCTATAAATATTCCTGCCAACATTCCAAGAAGCAATGTCTGAGATGACCTATTTTTAGCTTTTTTAACCCCCATTTCTTCAACATACTCTGTTATCTCTAGAGGTGATAACATCAACTTTTCCATTTACTTTCCCCTTTCACTTTACCCTTCTAAAGCGTGTATTCAACACATTTAAAGGTTTTCATAATTCTCATATTAAACAGCACCGTGATTATTATATTTTAGCTTTAGAAAGAAGTCAAGGTTAGGCAATGGAGAATATAGATTCTTATTAATTAAAAATTAATAATGAAGAATGAAGAATTTGTGGATATTTCTCAGCAGAAGCTGAGAAATTTAGAATTAATTTACTTTTGAAGTTACATAGTAACTTCTTATAAAAAACTAGCAATTGTATCATTAGCTAAAATTAATTTTCATATTAATTATCAATCATCTAATTATAGCAGCGAACACTGTTCGCCGCTACGAAACTAATTTCAACTTTAATTATAAATGTGCATTATTTAACTCTATCTATAATTATTTTTTATTTTATCTATCTTCTCTAAAATTAAATCTACTATTTCTTTAGGTGACTCAACGATTACATCTGTACCTACACCTAATAAAAAATCTGCATAATAGTCTATGTCCCTTATGTCTACAGTTGTATCAATAATTCCAGTGCCATCATCATTAGTTTTTATTTTTTTGTCCATCCATGGTTCTAACTGACACTTTCTAACTCCTTTTTTAGAAAGTCTTACTTTTAACCTTACAGTTTCTTTAGGCTTTGATGGTTCAAACCAATCTTCTAAAGTTATATTGCTAATAGAGCTTTCTACAGTTGCCTCTTCATTTATACTTGCTGATTTAATATAATCTACTCGAAACAATCTGTAAGATTGTTTCTTCAAACAAAAGGCTGGACAATACCAATAGCCATTATGCGAATATATACCAATGGGTAAAATTTCTCTATAGCTAATCCCACTCATAGATTCATATTTAATTGATAAAACGCTTCTTTGAATTACTGCTTCTAGAATAAATTTTAAGTAAAAATTCTTTTCATTTCTTCTTGGTACCCAAAATAAAACTCGGTTTCTCATCACATCAATTTTATCTTTCGTATTATCCGGAAGATAATTATAAAACTTATTTAATGCAGATATAGTATCATCTTCAAAAGGTAGTGACTCATAATTTTGAAGAGACTGATAAGCAAAAAATATTGCTATAGCCTCATTTTCCGTAAATGCTATAGGCGGCAATATCTTCTTATTTAATAATCTATATCCTCCTTTAGGGCCAAGCTCTGTATATAGTGGAACTCCTAGATCTTCTAAATCTTTTAAATCTCTTTGTATTGTACGTATCGAAACTCCAAATTCCTCTGCTAATTCCTTTGCTGTAAAGTTTTGTTTTCTATTAATAACAATTATTAAATCTACTAATCGTTTAGATTTATTCATAATTTTATCTCCTAGAATATGTTTTTTACTCATTATAGTCTTTCTATAATAAATACGTCAATAGATGTCATAAATACATGTTACATTTATATTGATAATAAAAAAATTACTATTTAGGAGGTCAAATTATGTTTAAAAAATTAGAATGTGTGTCTCTTTATACTTCTGATATTAAAAGTTCTGTTGATTTTTATACTACTTTAGGTCTAAAAGAAAATTGGAGAATTGAAAGAAAGCTAAATGACGGTAAACTTTGGACATTAATTGGATTGCAGTTTCCTGAAGAAAATAGCTCAGAGCTTGTTCTTCAAAATAATGCTGATATCAATGTAACAGATATAGAAATATATGTAGATGATGTTATCGAGACGTACAATAACCTAAGTAAAAATCCTAATATAAATTGGATCAGAGAACCTTTTAAAACTGAATCTGGTCATGTTGCAGTATTAGAAGCTCCAGATAAGAATGTGTTTGTATTAGTAGGAAAATAATATATTGATTGAGAGGATTAGTTACATGATTTCGTATAAAGGAAATGTCTCATATTGTTATTCTAATTCTACTTCTATGCTATTATCTACAATAGATGAAGATGTAAATCCTTCTTTAATAGAAGTGCTCACAGGATTTTCATTAGGCGCTTCCATTGAAGATAACATTAAAACCTCTATACTAAAATTATAATAAATAAGGCATCTGAAATAAAAAAAGAGTTTGTTAAACTCCTTTTTCTAATTCACAATTCACAATTCACAATTCACAATTCACAATTATTGATAGTTCTCAGCAATTGCTAAGAAATTCAAATTTTATTAATTGTAGCGGCGAACAGTGTTCGCCACATACTGACTAGCAATGCAATTGCTAGTTGGAAATCTGTTCAAGAAATTATTTTGCTAAAAAATAATTTCATCCTTAATTGTGCATTGTGAATTTTGCATTGTACTTTGATTTAAGCTGTGAATTAAATAAAGTACCACTAACATTAAATTTAATATCCAGCATACTTTAACGCCGTTCTCTTAAAAAATTCTCTAAATCCTTTATCCTGAATGACATCATCTTTATTTTTCTTATCATTCTCCATATCGATATAATACATATTAGTTTCTATATCTACTGAAAGAGAATCTAAAGGAAATCCCTCATTTCTTTTTCCATGAGACTTTGAAGATATTATAAAACTTTCTGTTCCTATATCTTCTCCATCATATTCAAATATGTTTTTATCATCCATCACTAGACATATACCATTTTTATATCTTGCCTTTGCTTGTCCCCCTAACTTTTTAGCTAAGGAGCTATAGTAATCTATCATCTCTTCATCATTTAAATTTTTTCCATTCACCCTTCTAACATGAACTCCAGGTTGATCTTCTTTGCTTAACCCTTCTATATATAGCCCTGAATCACAAGAAAATACTGGCCTTCTATACGTTCTATAATATGTAAGAGCTTTAATCCTAGCATTTTCTAGTGGTTCATTACCACTTTCATCTATTTTATCAAACTTTAAATTAATATCCTTTAATCCGATAATTTCAATATCTAATCCTTCAAGGACTTTTTCCATATGTATTAATTTTGCTGGATTGGATGTGCCATATAATAGATTCATACTTTTCACCCCTAAAATTGATATTTTTTATAATGAACTTAAGGTAATTATCTATATAATTATTTATTTGTTAATTTCTATTTTATTATAAATTAACAAATAAACCTACTAAATAAAATAGACTTACTTCTACGATTGTAGTCTGTCCTTTATAATATATCTACTTTATTTTTTGTCAGGTATTATTGATGGCGAAAAGCCCTAAATAGCAAATAAAAACATCCCCAAAAATGATAATACTAAATAAAAGATTGCTTCATGTTTGATTACAACTGAAGATGATATTATTTCATCTTTTTCGTTGCTATTTTTTTTCAAGATGATGTGAAAGAATGCTTTAAAGATGAAATATCCGATAATAGCTCCTAGGGTGTTCATAATTAAATCATCTGTGGTTGTGGTTCGTATCCGAGTGAACAATTGACTTAATTCAATACTTAAGGATAACAAAAAACCCGATAAGGCAACCTTTTTAATTGTTCGAAATTGTTTCCAAATCAATGGTAACAAGAATCCTAATGGTATCGTCATTATAATATTCAAAACATATGGCATCATTGACTCAGGAGAACTAGAGAATGGAACTAAATAAATTCGATCAAATCCAGATGTAGATGCGGTAACAAACCGTTGCACATCCCAAATTGTTCCTATACCTGTTACCCCATAAACAGCTGCCAGATACAATAAAAAAATAAATACTCCTAGAAAATGCTTGCGAGAAACACTTACCCCTTCCTTCTTCTTAGCCCTTAGATAAAATCCTATTTGAAATACAATACATAAAATAGATGTACAAATAATATTAATTAAAAAATCAGTATGAACAACATACATAATACATATACGAATATAGGCATATAAATACTGAAATAGTAACACAATAATCCTCCTTGTTGAATTAAAATTTAATTATTGACATGATTATAATATCAATAAAAGCTTAAGAATAAGTTAATACAATTCTTAATGTTTTCTTAATTTTTAACGCCTTTAATAAAAATCCAATTTGAAACACAATACATAAAATAATAGTACAAAAATAAGTATAAAAAACTGTAAGTATATAGAATACGTCTCCTAACTTTACATTTAAACCCATGACTTTATCATTTTAGGACCTAATTCAAGAAGATGTGGTCACAATCACTCCATCTATATTATTACCAGATATTTCATACTGTTTATTCGCTGGTACTTCAACTTCAATTGTCTCATTTTGAGAAACGGAATAATATGAAATTATATATTTTTTCCCATAAACACTAACAGAAATGCTCTTTTCTTCTTTCAAATAATCCAAATATTCTTCCAATGCTAAATTCATTTCCTGCATAATCGCACTGTGAGGCAAGCCGACATAACGGATATGCCAAGGTTCATATTGAATTCCTGTAACATCTGTTTTATCCAATGGATAGCGTAATATAAAGCCGTATTCCCAAGATTTTTTTTCTATCCACTTTCCTTCAGGCGCTTTATCCATCTTCATTTGAGTGGATCCTACATCAAGCGCTAATCCTAAATTGTGTTCGCTTTGACCTGCTGGCAAAGCATAATCAGAACCCATTTCTTCGTAAAGTCTGCTTTGCTCATCTAAGTCTCGAAAACCACTGCTAATTAAAAAGTGACAAACCCTATCTTTTTCAGCATCAGATATCATCTCAGAAAATTTTTCAGCTATTTCTTCTGATAATTTAATTTCGCTATCAAGTAACCCATACCCCTTTGTCAATTCTTTGTGCGTAAATAAATTTATGACATCCGATTTTATACTCTTTTGGTGAACAGGATGTTCATTGTTGACTAAGAGTAGATTCCCTTGATAGATCTGTTCTTCCGTAAGCTTAATCTTTTGGATATTTTCAGCTGCCATTTTATCATCCGATGTATCCTTATTATTTTGTTCATATTTTTTAATCTCTCCTTGAATATCTACTTTATATTGAGATATCGGTAATATATAAAAAATAAAAACTATGAATAATGCAAAGGGCAATAAAAGTCCCCACTTTTTCATCTTTAGTTCCCTCCTTAACTTAACTTGTTTATAGTATAGGAAAAACTTTTAAAATAAAAAGTGGGGTAAATATTAAATTTTCCTTAAATTTTTTACTTGAATTTTACACTTAATCTCTTTGAGAATCCTCCATTGGTAAACGGACCTCAAATATAGTGCGTATTAAATTACTTTCGGCAGTAATCGTCCCATTGTGCTGCTCTACTATATTCTTCGCAATGAATAAACCGATGCCTGTGCTATTTTCTTGATTAGTTCGTGCTTTGTCACCAGTATAAAGCATATCAAAAATATAAGGCAGTTCATCTGGAGGAATAGCATCCCCATAATTGATAACTTGAATAACTACTTCCTTTGAATCAATAAAGCCGTTGATATCTACATACTGCCCCTCATATCCATAGCGATTTGCATTAATCAGAAGATTTTCAAACACACGGGCCAACAACTCTCCATCACCCATAATAGATAAAGTGGAAGTAATATTTATTCTTGCTATCAAATCGTTTTTCTCGAAGACAGGATACAACTCTTCTTTCAATTGAATAAGTAGCTCACTTAAATCGATTTGTTTCTTTTCAATTGGTAACATACCATAATTCATCCTAGTTATTTCGAATAATTCATCAATCAACCTTTCTAAGCGTTGAGATTTGGTAAAAGCGATCGTTAAATAATGCCTAGTCTGATTTTCAGTCAAGCTATCATCCTTAAGGATTAAATCTAAATAACCTAAAACAGAGGTAAGAGGTGTGCGCAAATCATGAGCCAAATTTACTACTAACTGCTCTTTACTACTTTCTGAAAAGTCACCCCTTTCTATGGCTTCTTCCAATTTTTCACTTGCCAGATTAATGCCTCGTGCAATATCACTTAATTCGTCATTTGACAATATTTGAACTCGATGCTTAAAGTCACCCTGAGCGAGATAATGAATTCCTTTTGAAATCTCATTGAAATAGGCAGAATAGGGTTTTGTAAGTAAAAAGAAAAACAATATCGAAAGCAGGATAAATAACAGTACAAAGACGTTAAAGTCTCCAATATTCCCCATAATCCTACGAAGATAAGCTAGTGTATCTCCATAATTAACATTTATATAATAATACAATTGGAGTACTTTAAAGAGTAGGTATGTTATGGCGCTAGACAACAGCATGCTTAAACCTAACAACATTATCATTTTTGAACGAAAGCTTCGTAGTATTTTACCCATTGAATTTATAACCTACCCCCCATACAGTTTTTATCAATTTGTTTTTTCGTTTATCCTCTTCAAGTTTTTTCCGCAAAGTACGAATATGAACCATAACGGTATTCCCACTTTCATAATATGCATCCCCCCATACCTTCTGAAAAATATCTTCTGCACTATAAACTTTATTTGGATGACTGGCTAATAAATATAAAATTTCAAACTCTTTCGGAGTTAGCTCAATATTCTTACCATATAAAGTAACTGTATGGTGTTCAGGCGAAATCACTAATCCTCCAAATTCCAAGCTTGAGTTATGGTTAGTTTTAGGTTGATTTAACTTCATAAAGCGTCGCAGTTGGGCATTTACACGAGCTACCAATTCGATGGGTGTGAATGGTTTAGTCATATAATCATCTGCTCCAATCACGAGTCCTTGTACTTTATCAAAATCAGACGTTTTAGCACTCAGAAAAATGATGGGCATATTATGTTTTTCACGAATGTGACGGGTAACTTCATATCCGTCCATTTTCGGCATCATAATATCCAAAATCAGCAAATCAATCGGTTGAGTCTGAATAGCTTCAACGGCTTCTTGTCCATCAGATACCTTAATGATATGGTACCCTTCTTTCTCTAAATGGATAGCAACCAGATTAGCAATTTCTCTATCATCATCAGCTATTAATATTGTTATATTCTTCATCTATCTCACTCCTAAACAAAGTTATATCTCATATTTCGGTATGGACAACTCTCTGAAAAATTATTTTTGCAATTACCGGTTCTTGATGTTTTTGCTCCCAACACCCTCTCTTATATTATGGATTTATTAAGCTTTTTTACAATAGCTTTTGTATATTAAATAGCCTCTTTATGTATCGGAAGTATATATGGAGAATATCCTAACAGTACTCCAGAAATTTTATTGCATTGATTCACGTATTTCGCTAATTCAATAGCACCTTTTTGACAAATGCTATATACACCAAAAATTATTTCTAACTCTGGACTTAAAGCGTTATTTTCTTGAATAGCATTTAAAATAATAATTTTTTCTTTTACAGATAAACTGTGTTGTTCTCCTGTTGCCCCACGCACTAAAATAGATTTTACTCCTTTTTTCAGCTAAGTTGATGATATACCCTAAGGTTGCTTGAACGTTTATTTCTTCGTCGTAATGAAAGGCAGTTGGCACAGCAACATGATAGTTTGCTTTTAAATTAAACAAATGTAATCACCCTATTAATTTAAAGTTATAAAAATTATATACTGAAATGAAAATGACATCAATCTTTTCACTTATAAAAAATGCGGCTACATTGATGAAGGTATACGTAAAATGGGTAAAAAAGGGAAACTTATTATTATGAGCTTTTATTTATAGAAAGCGCTTCGTAAAGATTTTTTCTAAGTAATAATTAAAATAAAATAGACTTAATTCTACGATTGTAGAGTTAAGTCTATTTTTATATTTTCTCACTACTCTTTTTATTAAAGCCTGCATATATGCTAGAATTTTTAAATAACTTCTCTTCTATTTTATATTCTTATCACTCCGAAGGCAATTCTATCATAAAAGCAATTTTTCCCTCATCTACCTTATAAGTTATATATGCATTATTTTTTTTCGCTAATTCTTTGCATATAAATAATCCCAATCCAGAGCTTACTTGTGTATGGTCTCCATAATTATATTTAGTAAAAGGCTCTAATAAATTTTCTTTAATTTCCTTTGGAATAGGAAGGCATTTATTTTCTATAATAATATAAACATTATTTTCACATTTGCATTGAATATTTATCCGCCCATCTTCACTGTATTTGATTCCATTATCTATTAAATTTACAAGAATAGTTCTTATATCTTCCTTTACAGCAAAAATTATAGCGTCATCACTCTTTAAGTTAATATCTATTTTTTGTTTTTCAAACATAAGCTCAAATTCATATATGATTTGAGTTAATAATTCTTTAATATTAAAGTTTTGAGCTGTGTGCCTCTTTCTTTCTTTACCCCTCGCTACCACTAACATATTTTGAACCATTGTATGCATCCTTTTAGATTCAGCTATAATTCTATTATGAGCTCTTTCTGTTACCTCTTTGTCCATTTCTCCCTTTTGAAGTAACTGAGTATATCCTATAATTGCAGTAACAGGGGTTTTCATCTCATGGGTTGCGTAATTAAAAAAATTTCTCGATGATTTTTCTAGCTGCTCTATCTTTTTCTTTTCTAGCTGCAAACATTCCATTTGCGCCTCTATTTGATCCTGCATTCTATTGAAATGATGAATTAAACTTGCTACCTCATCATTACTCTTTGTTTCTAATCTATTAGAAAAATCTCCTTGTTCTACAAAAGACATACCTGTTGCTAAGGTATTTAAGGACTTTGTCGTTTTCTTTAACCAAAAATATATAATTAAGATCATTGCTATAAATAATAGGCTTTGAATAAATATAATTTCTGTCATAAGATTAATAGAACCTTTATACTCACTTAAATAATCTTTTTGAAATATTAGTGTTCCTACATAATTATCACCTACATACATAGGATAGGCATAAGTAGCATAAAACACTGGTTTTTCATTATGTATATATAATAATGATGACTTTTTATCGCTATCTATCATTATCTTCTCTGTATATTTTTCATCTAGTAACTTCCCAGTGAATTGTTTATAATTATTCCTATCATCATTTACTGAAGCGTATATATCATATTGTTTATTAATATTATTTAAGATTGGCCATAATTCACTTTTATTATTGAAACTAGTTGTATCATTACTTATAAGATATTGTGTTTTCATTTCAGAAAAGGTAATAGTTCTTATCCTATCCATATCATTTGTAATAAAAGTTTGTAGATTCTTCTCAAATATTCCCCATATTATGATGTTTATGATAACCAATACACTTAAACTAGCTATTACAACACCTATAGTGATTTTCCCTCTAATAGTTTTTAACATTTTATTTACCTCATTACATAACCAATTCCAAATACCGTTTCTATAAGAGTGTCTCCAGGCATTTCTAGCTTGGCTCTAATTCTTCTAATATGAACATCTACTGTTCGAGTGTCTCCAAAATATTCATATCCCCATACTTTATTCAAAAGTTCTTCCCTTGAAAATACTCTATTTCTATGGGTAACTAAATAAAAAAAGAGAGCATTTTCCTTTCTCTTTAAATCTACTTCTTCTCCATTTTTAAATACTCTTTTCCCCATCAAATCTACAGTAATATCTTCTCCTAGGTCTAAGGTCTGTTCTGAAGAAAAATGTTTTTCTTTCTCTAAACTTCTAAATAGTACTTTTACTCTAACTATAACTTCTTTTATTTCAAATGGCTTTGCTATATAATCATCTGCTCCTAGTTCTAATCCAACAATTTTATCAAAAATATTATCCCTTGCAGTAATCATAATCACTAAATATTCTCTTGATATTTTCTTACAGATCTCAAATCCATCCATATCAGGCAGCATAAGATCTAATAATACAAGATCCGGTTTAAAGCTTTCTATTATATCTAAAGCACTTTTACCATCAAATACACTTTTAACTTCATATCCTTCATCTTTTAAAGCAATTGTTAAAACATCATTAATTGAATATTCATCTTCTACCACCAATATTTTTTTACCCATTATATTCACCCTAATCTCTAAAATAGCAAGTAATTTACTTGTTTTAAACAAACCTATATAGTGATGTTACGTGCTTACTATAACATCACTATATAATTTTAATTTACTATTCAATAAATTATTTCAATTTTTTGTATATACAAAAATTATATATTAAAACCTTGGTTCTATCAATGTTCTCCAAATCACATTGAGCTAAAACCATAGACTTCTAATATTCAATTTTATATTTTTTATATACAATATCTTTTGTTGTTACTGTGTCATCTTCAAATTTAGTTAAATGTCTAGCTAGAAATAATTCCGTTCCATCTTCATTTGCCGTAATATATACATAAGGATATGATGTTTCACCTTCATTCTCAGTTTTCTCTTTATATATAAGATTTAGCTCATCATTTCTTATTTCTTTAATATATCTATTTATAGGGATTATAGATTCCATAGTTTTCTCATTTTGCTTAAACTCCTCTAAGTCCAACATATTATTCCCTATATATTGTCCATACATATTGATGTCATTTGGTACTTCAAATAATACTCTATATTGATTAGTTTTAAAATTAAACTTGCTGATAGAAATAGTCTTATAAATAGGATTATATAAGTAAGAACCTACCTCACTTACATATTTATCTTGGAAAATCAGCATTTCATCACTATTTATCATTACTCCCCTTACATTATCTATTTTATCTTTTTTATTTGAGCCAATATACTTATCTAAATTAATATATGGCTCTAAAAGAGCATTTTCTTGCTGTAATTCTAATTTATAGATTTTAAAATCCTTATTTATCCACACTAAAGATTGTAGTGAATCTACATAGTGAAATTCCTTTGTAAATATTCTTCTTCTATACTCTTCATCCTGAAAATCATCCTGAACATCATAGAATTTCTTACTTTTCATATCATATAAGTACATCTTTTTATCAGATGTCATATATACATAAATCTCCTCATAGTTTTCATTATCTAAATTAGGTCTAATAAAGTACGGACCATCATCCCCGCCACGTTTCCTCAATTCATTTATTACCTTTGTCAGTTCAGGGATCTCCTTAATTTTATCTTCCTTTTTATAATCTACACTAAATACTTTACCATTTTCAAACAATTTGACTCCTAGTTCTTTAGCTCCCCATACATCCTTAAAAACTTCCTTTGAAGTTTCTATTAATTTATTATCATCATCTACTTTATATAAATGCTCTTTTATATGTCCTGCTATTGGATGGGTTAATGATGCTTCTCCTACTATTGCTCCAAGGCCTTTACCAATAGCTCCATAAACTTCCCCTTCATGATAAAAAGCTGGTTGAAAATAGTCTCCTTCATCTAATTTAAAATTTATCTTTTCTACTGTTACTTTTGGATTATTATTTTTTTCCCCTAGTTTTTGATCTCTTACATCGCTTTCAAGAACTATTCTTTTAACACTTTCCTCACTTTTCCCACCACAACCAATTAAATTTATAACTAAACTTAAAAGTATAACTACATATGCTATCTTTTTATTCATTTCTATCCCCCTATATAATACTCAAAATTTTTTGCATGCTAAATTTAAACTAATTCTAAGCTGCCGCATATCTAATTATCTAATTTTATATTTTTTATGAATGATATCTTTTGTTGTTTCTACACCATTTTTTAGATTGGTTAACTGTATAGTAAATATCATTTCTCTTTCATCTTCACTGATTAAAATCCAGTATAATACACGATTTGTTTCCTCTCTTTTCCTAAATTCATCTTGAAATATAGCATCCCAATTATCATCCTCTGAATTTTGTTCAGATAAAGTAATTAAATTATTTCCATCAACTTTTTTGAAATATCTTTTTATAGGTACCATATCTCCATCTTTTTCTTTCAATTCTTCCATGATCAATATATTGTTTTTAATCTCTCTAATATTCATAATAACTTCTCTAGGCGCTTCGAATAGTATATTATGTTGGTTAGTTTTAAAGTTAAACTTGCTTATAGAAATAAGTTTATCCTTCCAAAGTTCTACATCCGTTATCGATTCTTCTTCAAAGATTAACATCTCATCACCATTTATCATTACTGCTTCTACATTATTCATGTATCCTTTATCATTTAAATTTAAATACTCATCTAAGTAATAATAGTTTTCTTCAAATTTTAAACTATAAAGTTTTAAATCTTTACCTATACACATAACAGATTTTAATGAATCTACATAATAAAAGTTATTAAACTTAATATCCTCTTCATCTTTCTTCTCATAAATTTTTTTATTATCCATATCATAAAAATATATTTTTGACTCTGCATCATAGGGCTCTGACTCTCTAATAATCACATAATTCCCGCATTCTGACATACTATATACATTTTCACTTTCTCCCTTTAATTCCTTTATTGCAGCTGTCAATTCAGGAATTTCTCTAGGTTTATCTTCCTTTTCATAATCTATACTAAATACCAAATCCCCTTTTCCATATGCAAAACCTAATAACTTTTTGTATCCTCTCATACAATCAACAGCTTCCTTCGAAGTTTCTATCAACGTATTATCTTTACCTACTTTATATAAATACTCTCTCGTAGGTTCTCCTGTTGAATTGTGTATTCCCCCTTTTGTCACCTGCCCAATACCTTTTGATATATAACCGTACATTTCTCCTTCATGATAAAATGCTGGATAAAAATAATCCCCTTTATCTAATTTAAAATCTACTATTTCCCCCCATCCTTTATAATTAATATTTTCTAAATTCAATTCTGGCTTTCTTACATCACTTTCAAGCACTATCCTTTTAACATTTTCCTGTTCTTTCTTTTCACACCCAATTAACTGTGTGGCTAAACTTAAAACCATGACCACATATATTATCTTTTTATTCATACCTCTCCTCCCTAGCTTTATATTATCAAATGGTTTTTACAAACTAACTTTAACTTGTTTCCAAATTGTAAAATACCCCAATTTTTTCATAAAAATATCCTAGAATACCTGTCTTTTAAGTATTCTAGGATTAACAAAAATTATTATACTTTCATTTAAATGTGGAGATATTTTCTTAGTTACTATATTTTCAAACTTATATATAAATAATTTATATCTTAAGACTTTCTCTAAAATACATAAGAATTTTATAATGTCGGCAATCTGTATACTCTTATTTATTCTTTAACCCAATAACTTCTGCAATCATTAGACCTACTTAGAAAGCCGTATTCAATTAATGCTCTTCTTATAGTTGCAAAATCATCATATACTGCCTTTAATATTTCATTTATTTCTTTTTCTGAATAAATTACGCTACTTTCAAATCTTTTCATTATTTCTTCTAAAACTATAATTTTTTTCTTTTCTCTTGATGGATAACTTTTTAATACCCCGCTTTTATCCATATAATTTTCTATAACCTGTACCTTCTCCTCATCAGTTATATTGAATCTATCATCTAAGGTAGTTGCTGTCTTATGGGCATCACATATAGTTCCTTTATCAAGCTTATTTATCTTTTTGTTAGTACTTTGAGCTAATAAATCCATAATGGCTAAATACAATTTTGCCTGTTTTTCTTTTTCCCTTAGTTTATAACGATGATTTCTTATAGTAGAGGTTGCAACGTTTAACTTATTGGATATTTCTTTATCTGATAATCCCTGTGAAAAAAGGTTTATTATTTCTCTTTGTACCTCTGAAATTCCGGTAAAACTTGAATTCATATTTAATAAATATTGCAGCATTGAATTATGTTTCTCTTCTATATGAATTTCAGCAGCTTTCTTTGCTTCATAAAACTCTGAATCAATTTTATATATTTTACCAATGATAAAATTTTCTCCACAAATTAAACATTTAATATTATCATCACTTTGAATATATCCATTTTTTATATCATCTATTGTTGCATTCCAGAACTCTTCATTATTTTTTATTTCTTCATCACTCTTATTCATCAATGCATTCTCCCTCTCTCCAATATTTTGAACCATCTTTTTCTCTAAATAATAGTTTATAATCTATTAATCCTCTTCTAAGTAGAAAATAATCTTCAAATGTATGCCATTCATTAATTATGCTATTAACTTCTTTCTCAGTGTAAAAATAATTATATTCAAATTTGCTAGCAAGATAACGTAAAATTTCGACCTTTAGCTCTTTTTTAGCAGACCAAATTTTTATTCTACCTTTATCATCAAGAAATCTTTCTATATTCCCCATAATGTTCATCTCCTAATTCTATAATTAATATATTTATTTCAATAATTATCATTTATAAGTATAATTATATAATCATTTTCATATTTTGTCTATTTATTTATAGATAAAATTAAATTACGTTTATGTATATATTTAATATATTAACTATCATATTTAAGCGATGCTACTTAATTGTCATTAATTTTCTTATTTAATTAAATATATCAAAGGCGCTTAAAATTCATAATATGTATTAAGATTAATTTTGAAAGGAGATATATAATGTATTTAACAGGCGGAGTTGTTCGTAGAAATAATCCCCTATATTTAGAAGCTAGTAGAGATTTGAATCTAGCCTTTAGAAAATTTCCTTGCATTATAGTTTTCTGTTTTTCTGAAGCAGATGTGATAAATGCATTAAAATATGCAATATCAGAATGCATTCCATTTAGAATTAGAAGTGGAAGACATGATTATCAGGCAAATTCAAATGTAAATAGAGGATTAGTAATAGATATTAGTAATATTAATTACACTTTTATCGATAGAATAAATAATACTGCTAAGCTTGGTGGTGGAATAACAAATGGAAAGATGTACTCTGACTTAATAAGCAAAGGTTATACTATCCCTGCTGGAACATGTAAAGATACAGGCCTCTGTGGACTAACTACTTGTGGTGGTGTAGGATTTGCATCAAGATTACTAGGACTTTCTTGTGATAATTTATTAGAAGTAGAACTAATAAATTATGAAGGTAAGAAAATAGTTGCAAATGAATGTTGTAATGATAATTTATTTTGGGCTGTAAGAGGTGGACTTGCCTCAAATTTTGGAGTAGTAGTTTCACTAACTTATAAAATTACTCCTGTATGCGATGTTTCAACTTATGTTATAACTTGGAACAGCAAATACTTTATTGATGTAGTAGAGCTTTGGCAAGAGCTAACCCCTCATGCTGATGTTAGATTAACAACTACTGTAGTTTATGAAAAAGAACCTTGTGGTAATATCTTATTATCATCACAAGGGCAGTTTTTTGGAAGCAAAGAAGAATTAGAATGTATAATAAGACCACTTATAAGGGCTTTTCCAACAAGATCTGTAGAAATAGAGTGTGTTCCATATAGAGAAGCTATAGAAATGTGGAATGTTGGATGCCCTACCCCTCAAAAATTTAAAGCAACAGGCTCTTTTATATATGATCCACTTAATAGATGTATATTAGAATCTTTAGAAGATGAAATGATAAATTCTCCTAATAATTATAGCCGATTTTATGAGTTTATAGGGCTTAACGGAAATGTAAGTGACATTGATCCAAATGATACTGCCTTTGTTCATAGAGACTCATTGTATTTATTAGAAATAAAATCTATATGGACTTCGGACAGATTTAGAGAGGATAATATTGATTGGACAAACGATGTTAAGGCCATATTAGATCCCGTTGGGATAGGCACCTATAGAGGATTTACTGATTTTGATATTATAGATTGGCAAAATCAATATTATGGAGATAACTATCCAAGGCTTAGAGGAGTTAAAACTGAGTACGATCCTTTTAATATATTTAAATTCCCACAATCAATAGAACCTTTTAATATTTAAATTTAAGATAAAAGCATTAATTATTTATTATCAACAATTTTCATATTTTTTAGTTAATATATCCACAGAAATGTGGATAAGTTGTACAAAATATAATAAAGATTTTAAAATAAAAATATCCTAGAATACTTATGCTATAGGGATACAATGCGAAAACTTAATATATACTCTGGAAAATAGATTTTCTATAAAAATAGCTTAAATTCTTAGAAATTAAGGATTAATAATGAAGAATTCAGGAAAAANNTGAATTTCTTAAAATAAAATTTTTTTTAAAAAACTCCAAAGGCTTTATCAATGGAGTTTTAACCATAATGCTTCATCTTTCATCCTTAATTCTTCATTCATATAAAAGAATTTCTGTTATGGAAATCAAAATCATGATAAGTTAAACTTTTATTAATGAACCTTATATTAGTATTCTAGGATTAATAAAATTTATGTTATTTCTATTTACATATTTAACGGTTCTCCTTGCTACTCATTTCTGCACTCATATATATTGTGTCACTTTTGCTAATGACATGTTTATACCATATTATAATCTACAAATCTCAAATAGCAATGATTAAAAACTAGGATGCTCAGCTTTATGAGACCGTCTTCCCATAGTACTTAGGTACAATTCTACAATTCCATAAATTTTTCGATATCTTTCTCTATGATTTTTAATGCATTTCTCCAAAAATCTATAGAATGAACATCTATATCCACTATTTTTGCAATATCAACAATGTTATTTTTAGCTGTTTGGTTTAAAAATATATTATATTTTTTCTCAAAGTTCTTTTTTTCTTTTATATATTCAGCATAAAGGCCTTTTGAAAATAGAATACCAAAAAAATATGGAAAATTTAAATATTCATTACCAACCATAAAATATCCAACCTTATTCATCCACATATATGGATGAATAGTTTCCTCTTTAATACTATTACCATAAGAAGCCTTCATAGAATTTATCATTAATTTATTCAGCTCTTCAACAGATAATGCTCCTAATTTCCTTTGCTCAAAAAACTTATTTTCAAATAGATATCTCCCATAAAAATCTACTATATAATAAGCAGCATCAGAAATACTTCTTTCTAATACTTCTATACTTTGACTACTTGGTAATATATTTAATAATTCATTACTTACTATAGTTTCACAAAAAGTTGAAGCAGTTTCTGCAATAGGATTAGGATACTCAGTATTTAACATCTCTTCATTATAAAGCTTAGAACTATGATATGCATGTCCAATTTCATGAGCTAGTATGCTGACATCAATATATTTGCCATTGAAACTAGTCATTATTCTACTTTCTTTCATTGGAAAAATGTCTATGCAAAATCCATAATTACTCTTATTTTTTCGTGGTTCCGCATCAACCCATTGATTTTCAAAAGCATTTTTTGCAAAATAAGCAAGTTGTTCACTGAAATTCTTAAAACTATCTACAATTAAATTTTTAGCATCGTCATAAGAAATTTTTACATTGTTATCATCTACAGGTGCGTAAACATCATAAAAAGGAAGATTGTCTTTATGTCCTAACAATTTTGCTTTTTTATAAAAATATTTATGGAATATTGGAAGGCTTTCTTTTATAGCCGTGGTCATAACATTCAATGTTTCAAAGTCCATTCTTGATTGTAATAAAACTTTTTCTAAAGGTGATTTATATCCCCTAAGTTCATATATATTAAGGGCTTCGCCTCCAATTGAGTTTATGCACTTAGCACAGATTTGTGATATGCTTTTACACAAATCATTTTCTGCATAATAAGCAGCCTTTCTCAAAGAAGTATCTTTTTCATATGCCATATTTCTAAGCTCTGAAAGTGTAACTTTTTCTTCTACCCCCTCAATAGTTATATCAACTGTAGCAGTGGTTATTGTCTCCATATAAAGTTTTTGCCAAGCCTGAGAACCTGATATTTGCATTTTAGCAAAAATTAATTCTTCTTTTTCATTTAACAAATACTTTGATTTTCTTAAAAGCTCTAAAAGATAGAATTTATGCTCTAAAAGATATGGTGACGTACTTATTATTTCATCCAAATTCGTAACGCTACTAAGCCATCTACTAAATGTTACAAAAGCTTTAGTAAGCTCTAAATTTTTATATTCAATATCATCTGAAATATTCATTGCTTCAATATTCTCAAAATCCATATTTACAATTAAATATAAATAGGAAGATAATTTCGAATATATTTTCTTGTATTCATTATTGAGCCTTAAAAACTCTTCAATTTTAGAAGAAGAGCTTTCGTCCTCTTTCCAATTCCCTATATCTAATTTATTTATAGAAGCTATATAGATATTAAGCTGCTCCATGTCTTTTTTAAATCTTTCACAACTAAAAGAAGTGTAGATATTATCTAAATTCCACGTTAAATCCATTAATAAACATCTCCTTATAAAAGCTATTATCAATTTTTATTTGTGAATTTTAAAAAGATCTACATATTTTTATCACTCCTTAAAGCTTTGTTTGAGATATAATTAATGGTTTAACGCTTATATAATACAAATTATTCTTTTATTAACATTACCATATTTTACATAATAAAGTAAACTACTTGTCAAAAATTTTAACAAAATATCAAACGGATATATCATTTCTATAAAATAAACTAAAGCCGCAAAATACTTATATATTTTGCGGCTTTAATTTATAACTGTATTATATAAATTTTAATTAACAATTTCATTATTGTTTAATTATTATATCCACGAAAATGTTGATAAGTTATGAATACTGTAATAAAATTGTTTTATTATATTAAAATATGTTATTATTTCAAATACCCTTATTTCCAAGCGTCCACTAAAATTGAAGCTACTTGCTTCAATTCTGAGGGAGTAAAAGAAGCATATCCTACTACAACAGTTTTTGTATCTTGAACTTTTTCAATATAATAATTGGACAAAGAATAAACTCCAACACCTTTATTCTTTGCACTTTCAACAAGCTGAGCTTCACTCATGCCATTATTTACTTGTAAAAGAATGTGCATCCCCGCATCTTCTCCGCTTATCGAAATCATATGACTTAAAGGCATTAATCCCTGTAAAAATGTATCCCTACGGTTTTTATATATTTTTCTCATACGATTCAAGTGGCGCTCATAGTAGCCACCTTGTATAAAAGCTCTTAAAGTACGCTGCTCAAACTCAGAAACTGTACAGGAATAAAACATAAGCTGCTCTCTGTAATGTAACAGTAATTTTTTAGGTAGTACCATATATCCGATACGTAAAGAAGGAGCAAGGGTTTTAGCAAAAGTATTCAAATAAATTACCTTATCATTGTGGTCCAAGCTTTGCAGAGTTGGAATAGGTTTTAGCACAAATCGGTATTCACTATCATAATCATCTTCTATAATATATCTTTCATCACTTTGTGAAGCCCATTGCAAAAGCTGCCTTCTGCGATTAATGCTCATTATTGTTCCAAGTGGAAAGTGATGTGATGGAGTAACCTGCACAACAGTAGCAGGAGTATTTTTAAGTTCATCAATACACATTCCTTCTTTATCCATTGGAATTGAATACATATTTACTTTACGACTTTGCAGAATACAAGAAGTTTTATAATATCCTGGGTCTTCCACTGCAAAAGCGTGATCTGGAAGCATTTCTGTTATAAGCCCCAATAAATATTCTGAACCTGCACCTAAAACTATTTGTTCTGCTGATACATCCATATTACGAAATTCTTGAAGGTATTTTGCTATTACATTGCGCAATTCAATATCACCTTGAGGATGTACAGGTTTAAGCAAGGAATCCGCCTCATTGTTAAGACATTCACGCATTAGTCTTGTCCAAACTGAAAAAGGAAAATTGCTCGTATCAACGGTATTCGTTTTTAAATCAAACTTTATATCACTCGAAGATTGAGTTTCATGTTTCACTTCCCATTCAACTTTTGATTTTATTTTAGGTATAAATTCAACTTGTTGAACATAGTAACCTTTTTTTTCTACAGCATTAATATACCCTTCTGCTTTAAGCTGATTATATGCATTTTCAACGGTAACTTGGCTAACTTGCAAATGTGAAGAAAATGCTCTTTTAGAAGGAAGTTTTTCACCTGCTTTTAAGGAGCCTCCTTCAATCATATGTCTTATATGCATATAAAGCTGCTCATAAAGAGGCTCTTGTTTTTTATCATTAAATATTACTGTAATCATAACATAACTCCTATCTGACATTATTAAATAATTGAATTCTGGTTATTGAAGGCATATCAGATGTATTATATTATTATTTCAAGAATATTGTCAAGATTATGGAGGTTTTAACATGACTCAGGAAAGATATGAATTAAATAAAAACTTAGCACAAATGCTAAAAGGTGGAGTAATTATGGATGTAACTACACCTGAACAAGCAAAAATAGCAGAAGCCGCTGGAGCATGCTCCGTTATGGCACTAGAACGTATTCCTGCAGATATTAGAGCAGCTGGAGGGGTTTCCCGCATGAGTGATCCCGCTATGATTAGAAGTATTCAAGAAGCTGTTTCTATTCCAGTTATGGCAAAAGTTCGTATTGGACATTTTGCAGAAGCTCAAATTTTACAAGCTATTGAAATTGATTATATAGATGAAAGTGAAGTTTTATCTCCAGTAGATGATATATATCATATTGATAAAAAGCAATTTAATGTTCCTTTCGTATGTGGAGCAAAAGACTTAGGGGAAGCACTACGCCGCATTAATGAAGGTGCATCTATGATACGTACTAAAGGAGAACCGGGAACAGGAGATGTTATACAAGCAGTACGTCATATGAGAAAAATTATGGGTGATATCCGTGCCATTGCTTCAAAAAGAGATGATGAATTATACTTAGTTGCAAAGGAATTAGCAGTTCCTTATGAATTAGTTAAATATGTTCATGAAAATGGGAAATTACCGGTTGTTAATTTTGCTGCTGGTGGTATTGCAACTCCAGCAGATGCAGCATTGATGATGCAGCTTGGTGCTGAAGGTGTATTCGTTGGTTCTGGTATATTTAAATCTGGTAATCCCGAAAAACGTGCTGCTGCTATAGTGCAAGCAGTTACAAACTATAAGGATGCTAATTTAATAGCTAAACTATCAGAAAATCTTGGTGAAGCTATGGTTGGAATCAATGAGCAAGAAATAGAATTACTAATGGCGGAACGTGGACAATGAAGATAGGTGTATTATGTCTGCAAGGAGCATTCATTGAGCATATTAAAGTTTTGCGTCAATTAGGTGTAGAATGCTGTGAAATTAGACAATCTAAGGACTTTACAAGTGATTTAAGCGGATTAATTTTACCTGGCGGTGAAAGCACAGTTATTGGTAAATTATTAAGTGAACTTGATTTACTAGAGCCAATACAATCTGCAATAAATAAGGGACTACCTGTATTTGGTACTTGTGCAGGGCTTATTTTATTATCTAAAGATATAGGTGGTAATGGTGCAACATATCTTAGTTCTATGGATACTACTGTGAAAAGAAACGGTTATGGACGACAGCTGGGAAGTTTTACGACAGTTTCAGAATTTAAAGGCATTGGACAAATCCCTATGGTTTTTATCCGTGCTCCTTATATTGTTTCCTGTAAAGATACTGTAGATATATTAGCTGAGATAGATGGAAAAATTGTAGCTGCAAGACAAGATAATATGTTAGTTACTGCTTTTCATCCCGAATTAACTGATGATATGCAAGTTCATAAATACTTTTTAAATATGATATCTGAAAGTAATTATATAAAAGAAGTTCAAGTATAATATAAATTACAATATATTATTTTTTCGATATTCTTGTAGGTAAATAAAGAGCATGAAGGATATGAGTATCTTTCTTAAATTCCTTCATGCTTTATAAATTAGCCTATTCTATTTAGATCATTGAACCCCTTCTATTTCTAAATCTAATCTTTTAAAAAAGTCATCCATGAATTTTAATCGTTCAATACCAATTTCTTTTGCTTTCTTCGTATGTAGTTTTTCTGGAATTTTCTTAAACTTTACTTCATATTCAATAAAAGGTGAATGCTTTGAAACATCCTTTAGTCTTCCATTTTCTGAAGTATTTGTATCTACCTGCTTCTTTACTGATAAACTTTGTCCAAATTGCCCTGCAAGCATAAAACAGCGAGCAATTCCAATTGAACCAATTGCATCAAGTTTGTCTGCATCAAAAAGTATTTTAGCTTCTATTGTTTTAGGTCTGTTATCCGTCCTGAATCTATGTGTAATAATACAATGCTTTATCTTTTCAATTTTAGCATCTTCATATTCTAAATTTCTTAATATCTCCTCTGCCATTTCGCTTCCCAATATGGCATGATCAATTTCCCCTGTTTTATCTTTACTCTCCTTAACTCTAGCAATATCATGTAATAATACTGCTGGAATAAGAACTTCTAAATCTACATTTTCCTCATATTTTGATAAAAATATGCATAAGTTATGTACTCTAAGTACATGATCAAGGTTATGTGCGGAACAGGATAATTCCTTTTCTACAATTTCTCTAATTTTTTTATGCTTTATATCCATATACATCCCCCATTAATATTAATTATATATAAACAACTTAGAATAATGCACAGTGCACAACTTGAAACAGTGCACAATGCACAATTCACAGTTAAGGATGAAATTATTTTTAGACAAAATAATTTCTTTAATAGATTTTTTGATTAGCAATAGAATTGCTAATATTTCATAAAAAGTTACTATGTAACTTCAAAAAAAGAATCAATTTTAAATTTCTCAGTGGCAGCTGAGAAATATCCACAACTGTGAATTTTGCATTGTGAACTGTGAATTGAATTAAGTTCGCCGCTACAG
>NZ_DKLM01000050.1:26490-46283 GCF_002455975.1 Clostridium sp. UBA6640 | reverse complement strand
TCTCGTCTTCCGCTCCAATATGGCGCTATAGCCAAGTGGTAAGGCAGAGGCCTGCAAAGCCTTTATCCCCAGTTCAAATCTGGGTGGCGCCTCCAAAAAAAAGCATTGCTAAATAGCAATGCTTTTTTCATTATATAGAAATAAAATAATTTAGACATCTAAAAAGAAAATACTACCCCTATCAATTAAATTATTATCACTAAGATAAATAGGGGTTATATTATATTTATCCAAAAATGTAAGTACTTCACTACCGTATTTATATTTTTTTAAATCCCCATAAAAAACCAAGTGTTTCTCATCCAATAAACCGCAACTACCACCTATAAAACCATAGTCAAGCCCAGAAAGTTCAATATCCCCAGGAGGGAGTAATAATATATCTATAGTCGTTTCTTTTAAAGCTTTTGCAATTGAATTATCACTAGTGATAATTGCATTATCATTAACTATTGCAGTAGAGCATTTAGTATACCCTTGCCTGACATTAATAAGAGTTTTATCACTCATGTATTTCAATAAAAATTCATCAGTATATTTAATGTTATGTATAAAATAATCCCTTAAATTTACTGCATTTAAAGTAATATCATAGGGGTATTTTTCCTTTAGTTCATTTTTAGAAAATATAACATCAAAATTAAAATCATTTTGTAATAAATTGATGAAAGTTTTGTCCATGCTAATGTGTGTCATTAACGTGCTTTTTGAAATAGTATGAATTAGCATATCTGGATGACCACATACAGCATCATATAGTTTAGCATTAGGAGGACATTTTAAAACTTTACAACCTAAAGTCTGTAAGGCTTTTATTTCACTATTAGAAATTCTAAAGTCTACTATAGCAAGTTTCATTTTATCACCTCAATTCAAATGTCGATAAATGTTTAAATTATTAATGCATATCCATTGTGAGAAAACGCATAATAAGATAGACATATAATTTTTAAAATTATATTAGCATTTTAGAAATCAGTTTACAAGTTATAGCTTTTGAGTTGTGGTAATTAAGCCATGTTATAAAGGAGTGAGCTATATGTTATTATTAACATTAATACAGGATGACAGCAAAGAGTATATAATAGATGAGATAAGAAATGCCAGAAATTATTTTAAATCAAAAAATGTAACGGTAGGTATTTCAGAAAGTTTAGAAAACGATCTTCATATTATTAAAGTTTATTGTGATGATGAGAATTTTGATGAAAAGTTTCATAAAATCTTTAACTTATATATAGGTAGTGTACTTTTTAAAGTTGTTATAAAAGAATTTTGCAAGAAAAATATTTCAAAATACTTATTAGATAATTTTTACTTTTTAAGAGGTGAGGATATAAAAGAAGTAAAAGATATGATAATTGATGTATTTGAAAATGAAAGCAATATAATAGATGACAATATGATATATTATATGAATAGGAAGAATGAAATAATAGATAAAATCGTTCTTTATCTAGAAGAGAATAACGAGATAAACATTAAAGGCTTTTTAACTTTTAGAATGAAAGAGATAGCACATGATTTAGAAAGTATAATAGATAAGATAGTTGAAAAGTTTATGATAGAAAAAGAGTATAATGAATTTATTAAGTTATTAAGGTATTTTGTTGATGTTCAGGAAAGTAAGATAGACAAAGTTAATATTATGATAGATAAAAATGGAGATTACTTAGTAAAAGATGAGCTTGGAAATGATATCTTAAATAATTTAATAAATGAGCTTTATGATAGCAGAATAAACTCAAAAGTAAGTCCGGAAGATTTAATAATAAGTGGTTTAATTACTTCTGCTCCTAAAAAAATAGTTATACATTGTGTGGAAAATTCCAGAAATAAAGAATTGATAGAAACTATTAAAAATGTATTTGTTGAAAGGGTAGAATTCTGCAATGACTGTACAAAATGTACACAACTTAAAAATAATATAAAGATGTAGTTAAAAACTGTTGACAACCAGAAAAGCATATATTATAATACTACTTGTTGAATAAATGAATAATATTATTACTTAAAGAAGAAACAGCCGTTTCTCACCTTGCAGCTAGGCTAGTAAGGTTAAACTGTTTAATAAATTTGTGTATTACAGGGGGCGGCATTTGTCGCCCTCTTATTTATATAATTTTATAACACCTGGAGGTGAAAACTATTAGTAAAAATAAAGACTTTATAATGAATGAAGATATAAGGGAAAAGGAAGTAAGAGTTGTTAGTCATGATGGTGAGCAATTAGGGGTCTTAGCAACTAAGGAAGCCCTAAAAATTGCAGAAGAGAAGGAACTCGATTTAGTAGTTATTTCTCCTAATGCAAATCCACCAGTATGCAAAATTATGGACTTTGGTAAGCATGTTTATGAGCAACAGAAAAAAGATAAAGAAGCTAAGAAAAAGCAAAAAATCATAAACATAAAAGAAGTTAGAATGAATGCCACTATTGAAGACCATGATATTGAAATAAAAGCAAATCATGCTAGAAAATTCTTATTAGACGAAGACAAAGTTAAAGTTACTGTGAGATTTAGAGGAAGAGAAGTTCAAAACTCACATGTAGGACATGAAATATTGAACTCTTTTGTAGGAAAGCTTGGAGATGTGTATGTAATTGAGAAGCCTGCTAAGCAAGAGGGCAGAAATATGATATTAATATTAGCTCCTAAAAGAGCATAAACACTGAGAGGAGGAATTTTATTATGCCGAAAATGAAAACTCATAGAGGTGCAGCAAAAAGATTCAAGAAGACAGGAACAGGGAAGTTAAAAAGAGCGAAAGCTTTCAGAAGCCATATATTGACTAAGAAAAGCGCAAAAACTAAGAGAAATCTTAGAAAAACTGGATATGTTTCAGCTTCACAAGAAAAAGCAATGAAGAAATTATTACCATACTTATAATCGAAGGTGAACTAGGAGGTATTTTAAATGGCAAGAGTAAAGAGAGCAGTCAACGCTCGTAAAAAACATAAAAAAGTATTAAAACTTGCAAAAGGATACTATGGTGGAAAAAGCAAGTTATTTAAAACTGCAAATGAGTCAGTTATAAGAGCATTAAGAAATGCATATGTAGGAAGAAAATTAAAGAAAAGAGATTTTAGAAAACTTTGGATCGCAAGAATAAATGCGGCTACAAGAATGAATGGACTTTCATACTCAAGATTCATGAATGGAATGAAACTTGCAGGAGTAGACATCAACAGAAAAATGCTTTCTGAAATAGCTATTAATGATCCAAAAGCTTTTGGAGAATTAGTTGAAGTTGCTAAAAAACAACTAGAAGCTTAATTTAATATTAACTTTAAAATGTAGCCATAGGCTACATTTTTGTATTATACACTAATTTTAAATATTAATATGGAAATACTATAATATATTAAAAAAAAGATATATAATGGAAATGGCTATAGTTTAAATAGAGAGAGAATTGAGGTGTTTTTTAGTGGAATTAAAAATGAAAGATGTTTTGAAAAAGAGACAATTTACTCCTATGCAGATACTGGCCATTGGGTATGCAGTTATTATATTTTTAGGCGCAATGTTATTAGCGCTGCCTATATCAACAAATGCTAGAGTATATACACCTTTTTTAGACTGTATATTTACATCTACTTCAGCAGTGTGTGTAACAGGACTTATAACAGTAGATACAGGAACCCATTGGAGTTATTTTGGTAAAACAGTAATTATGATGCTTATCCAAATTGGAGGACTAGGATTTATGTCTTTTGCTACTATGCTATCATTAATCATAGGTAAAAGAATCACCTTGAAAGAGAGATTAGTAATGCAGGAAGCTATGAATTCGACATCTCTTCAAGGTATAGTTAAATTAGCAAAATACATATTAATATTTACTTTTTCTATAGAAGGATTAGGAGCACTTTTATTGAGCACTCAATTTATCCCTGAATTTGGATTCTCAAAAGGAATTTTCTATAGTATATTCCATTCTGTTTCAGCCTTTTGTAATGCAGGTTTTGATCTGATGGGTAATTTTAATAGTTTAATTAATTATAATGGAAATGTAGTTATAATTTTCACTATATCAGCTCTTATAGTTATAGGTGGATTAGGATTTTATGTTTGGAATGAGATATATAATTACAAGAATATTAAAAAGTTATCACTTCATTCAAAATTAGTAATATCTATGACTATTGCATTAATAATAGGTGGTGCAGTTTTATTCTTTTTATTTGAATTTTCTAATGAAGGTACAATGAAAGGAATGGGCTTTAAGGATAGAATATTAGCATCAATTTTTGCATCAGTTAGTCCTAGAACAGCAGGATTTAACTCTATATCTTTAGCAGATATGACTATACCATCTATTTTTTTAACTATTATATTGATGTTTATTGGAGGTTCACCAGGATCAACAGCAGGTGGATTAAAAACAACAACTGCCGGCATATTATATATGACGGTTAAATCGGTTATTAAAGGGCGGGAAGATACAGAGATATTTAAAAGGAAAGTAAGTAAGGAGATGGTTTATAAGGCGTTTTCTATTATGATTATAGCCTTAGGTTTAGTTATAACGGTAACAGTACTTCTTTCTATTACAGAGCATCAAACTGGCATGCCTTTTGAATATTATATATTTGAAGCAACTTCAGCTTTTGGAACAGTTGGATCCACATTAGGATTAACTCAAAAGTTAAGTGTTATAGGAAAAATAATTGTAGCATTAACTATGTATGCTGGTAGATTAGGACCATTAACATTAGTTTTAGCAATTTCAATTAATAAGCGTAAGAAAGCTTTAGCTATAAAGTATCCGGAAGATAAAATATTAGTTGGGTAGAAGGTGGAATTTATGATTAAAAAGCAATTTATTGTAATTGGATTAGGAAGATTTGGCACATCTGTAGCAGAAACATTATACTCATTAGGGAATGATGTATTGGCAGTTGATGTTGATGAGGAAGTTGTACAAAATATATCAGAAAAAGTAACTCATGCAGTTCAAGTTGATGCAAATGACGAGCAAAGCTTAAGAGCTTTAGGAGTTGGGAATTTTGATGTTGCCATTATAAGTATAGGTTCAGATATTCAAGCCAGTATATTATCTACGCTACTTGTTAAAGAGTTAGGCGTTAAGCATATAATTACAAAAGCTAATAATGCACTTCATGCTAAAGTATTATATAAAATTGGAGCAAATAGAGTTATATTTCCAGAGAGAGATATGGGAGTAAGAGTTGCACACAATTTATGCTCTTCAAATATACTAGACTATATCGAACTATCACCAGACTTTAGTATTGCTGAGGTTGTAAGTCCACAGGAATGGCATGAAAAAAGCTTAAAAGATCTTAATTTAAGAGCAGAATATGGAATAAATGTTATGGCTATAAAGAGAAATAATGAAATAGATGTTTCGCCTTCTGCTGATGAAATTATTCAGGCTAATGACATAATCGTAGCTATTGGTGGAAATCAAGAGCTAAATAATATAGAAAAGTTAGTAAGATAGGAGAAGATAATTTGCAATATATTAGTAGCAAAGAGAATTCACTAATAAAGCAAATAAAGAAATTAAAGGAAAAAAAGCATAGATTGGAAAATAAGGCTTTTTTAGTTGAAGGCTTTAGATTTATTGAAGAAGCATTAAAGTCATCCTTTAATGTAAAATATATTTTTATAAATGAAAATGCAGATAAAGAATACTATGAGAAATATATAAGTATACATCAATGTAATGCTGAGATTTATACTGTAAGTGATATAGTTTTTAAAACTCTAACTAGCACTGAAACACCGCAAGGGGTAATTGCAGTAGTAGAGAATAAAGTTCTTGATTTAAAATACTGTGACGGATTTTATGTATTAGTAGATAAGGTGCAAGATCCAGGAAATTTAGGTACAATTATAAGAACTGCTCATGCAGCAGATGGGCTAGGAATTATATTAACTAAAGGTACAGTAGATGTATATAATGAAAAAACCCTGCGCTCAACTATGGGATCTATATTTAATATTCCTATTATAGAAGATAAGGATTTAACTATTGTTAAAGAATTAAAAAATAAAGGTTATAAGCTTATTACAAGTTCTCTTGATACAAATAACAACTTTTATGATATAGATTTAAGTGGTAAGTGCATTATTTCTGTGGGAAATGAAGGTAGTGGAATTAGCAGAGAAGTATATGAGCTTTCTGATGAAAAAGTTAAAATTCCTATGCCTGGCGGTGCAGAGTCATTAAATGCATCAGTTGCTGCATCTATTATGATGTATGAGTCTGTAAGACAAAAGAATGTTATTAAATAGTATTGAAATTTTATGCAAACATAGGTATAATAGGTCTTAAATTAAAAATTTAATATTTTAAACTGTGAAGGAGAGAGTAGGTATAAGGTTACATACAGGGAGTAAAGGTCATAGATTGAAAGCCTTTATATGATGAATTTATGCTGAAGTTCACTCTTGAGTTCTAATTGTGAAAATAGTTTTCATTAAACTATAAGTAATGATTAGCGATTAAAATCGATAAATTTACTAAGAGGGTCTATTTTATAGTCCAATTAGGGTGGTACCGCGGATATTCCGTCCCTTTTTTAGGGGCGGTTTTTTTATTTTTTAATATATATTTTGAATAATTTATATTAAAAGATATACATTATTCAATAAAATTAATGTTATCTAAGAATTTTAATTAATCATTGTTATTTGAGAATTGATAAAAGGTAATAATTATTAATTATAAGAAAAATATGAAAGGAGATTTTAAAATGAGAGAAAAATTAGAAGATATTAAGCTTTCTGCTTTAAATGAATTGAAGACTGCTGTTGAGAAGGTTCAACTTGAAAACATTAGAGTAAAATATTTAGGAAAAAAAGGAGAGCTTACTCAAATATTAAGAGGAATGGGAGGCTTATCAGCAGAAGAAAGACCACTTGTAGGTAAGGTTGCTAATGAAGTAAGAGAAACATTAGAAAATGCTATAACTAAGGCAACTGAAGAAATCAAAAATAAAGAAAAAGAAAAAAGACTACAAAGTGAAATAATTGATATTTCTATGCCAGGCAAAAAGCAAATCATAGGTAATAGACATCCACTTGATTTAACTTTAGAAAAAATTAATGAGATATTTTTATCAATGGGATTTTCTATAGAAGAAGGACCAGAAGTAGAAAAAGATTATTATAACTTTGAAGCATTAAATATACCTAAAGATCATCCAGCTAGAGGAGAACAGGATACTTTTTATATAAACGATAACATAGTTTTAAGAACTCAAACTTCTCCAATACAAATTAGAACAATGGAGAACCAAAAACCGCCAATAAAAATGATAGCGCCTGGAAAGGTTTATCGTTCAGATGCAGCTGATGCTACTCATTCACCAATATTCTATCAAATAGAAGGATTGGTTATAGATAAAGGAATAACTTTTGCAGATTTAAAAGGAACTTTAGAATTATTTACTAAGAAGATGTTTGGAGATGTTGAAACTAAGTTTAGACCACATCATTTCCCATTTACTGAACCTTCAGCAGAAATGGATGCTACTTGCTTTGTTTGTAATGGTGAAGGATGTAGGGTTTGCAAAGGAAGTGGATGGATAGAAATACTAGGATGTGGTATGGTGCATCCACAGGTTCTAAGAAATTGTGGAATTGATCCAGAAGTTTATAGTGGATTTGCTTTTGGATTTGGTCTTGATAGAATGGTTATGCAAAAATATGGAATTGATGATATTAGATTATTATATGAAAGTGATATGAGATTTTTAAATCAATTTTAATACAATGTTAAAGGAGGATTACCAATGAAAGTTCCAGTTAAATGGCTTAAAGATTATGTTGATATAAATATTTCCCCTAAGGAGTTAGGAGATAGGTTAACACTATCTGGCTCTAAGGTAGAAGAGGTAGTTGTTTCAGGAGAAGAGATATCAAATGTAGTAACAGGAAAGATAATAAAAATAGATAGACATCCAGATGCAGAAAAACTTGTGGTTTGTCAAGTTGATATAAAGGCTGAAGAACCAATTCAAATAGTAACTGCAGCTACAAACATGAAAGAACAAGACATAGTTCCTGTAGCATTACATGGGTCAACATTACATGGTGGACTTAAAATTAAAAAAGGTAAATTAAGAGGTGTGGTATCTAATGGTATGTTCTGTTCAGAAGAAGAACTTGGGATAGCAGGAGATGAACCAGTTCATGGTCTTATGATACTACCACAAGATACCAAAGTAGGAGTAGATATTAAAGAAGTAATTAACATAGGAAGCGCAGTAATAGAATTTGAAATTACGTCTAATAGAGCAGATTGTTTAAGTGTTATAGGAATAGCTAGAGAAACAGCAGCAACATTAGGAACTACTTATAAAATGCCTAACTTAGAATACACTTCTGCTTGTAATGAAAATGTTAAAGATGATTATAATGTAGAAATAAAAGATGATCTTTGTAGAAGGTTTATGCTAAAAGGGATTAAAAATGTAAAAATAGAGCCATCACCACAATGGATGCAAGAAAGACTGTTAGAGGCAGGAGTTAGACCTATAAATAACATTGTTGATATAACAAATTTTGTTATGCTAGAACTTGGTCAGCCATTACATGCTTATGATGCAAGAGAAATAGCAGGCAAAACTATTGTAGTTGAAAGAGCTAAAAATGGGGAAAAATTTACTACTTTAGATGAAATAGAAAGAACTTTAGATAGTGATATACTATGTATTAAAGATGGAGAAAGAACTGTTGGGCTTGCAGGAATAATGGGAGGATTGAACTCAGAAATAAAAGAAGATACTGAAATGGTTATCTTAGAATGTGCAAATTTTGATGGCATCAATGTAAGGAAATCATCTAAGAAACTAAACTTAAGAACAGAGGCTTCAACTAAATTTGAGAAAGATCTAGATCCTAATTTATGTGAAATCGCAGTAGCTAGAGTTGCTTCATTAGTGAATGAATTAAATGCGGGAGAAATAATGGAGGGAGTAATAGATATTTATCCAGAGCCTAAAACTCCACATTACTTAGAAGTAGATTCAAATTGGATTAATAAATTTTTAGGTATTGATATACCTAAAGAAGAGATGAAAGAGTATTTAGATAGATTAGATTTAGCTACAGAAATTAAGGAGGATATATTAGTTGTAAAATCTCCTACTTTTAGAAGTGATATTAACATTAAAGAAGATATTGCAGAAGAAATAGTAAGGATTTATGGTTATAACAATGTACCTTCTACAATAGCATTATGTGAAGCTACAAAAAGCGGAAGAAGTGAAAAACAAAAACTTGAAGAAAAGGTTGTAGATTCATTAATAAACAGTGGATTAAATCAATCTATAAGCTATTCTTTCGTAAGTCCAAAAATTTTCAATAGATTATTACTTTCTGAAGATAGTAGCTTAAGAAAGGCTATTTCAATTAAAAATCCTTTAGGTGAAGATTTTAGTATAATGAGAACTACTACATTAGCATCTGCTATGGAGGCATTATCAAGAAATTATAGTAAGAGTAATGAAGAAGCAAGATTGTTTGAAATAGGAAAGATATATATTCCTAGTGAAGATGAAAATAAGCTTCCAGAAGAAAGAAATATAGTTACACTTTCAATGTATGGAGATATCGATTATTTGGATATTAAGGGAGTAGTTGAAAATGTAATCGAAGAATTAGGAATTGAAAATGTAATCTTTAAGAGAGAAGCAGAGAATCCAAGCTTTCATCCAGGAAAAACTGCTGCACTATACATAGGAAAAGAATACATAGGTGTTGTAGGTGAGGTACATCCTGATGTAGCAAGCAACTATGATATGGATGTAAGATGCTATGTATCTGAACTAAATTTAGATATATTATTAAAACATGCTAAAGTTGATAAAAAATATGTATCACTACCAAAATTCCCAGCAGTAACTAGAGATATAGCACTTTTAGTTGAAGATGAGATATTGGTTCAAGAAATAGAAGATACTATTAAAAAACAAGGTGGAAGCATATTAGAAAGTGTTAAATTATTTGATGTGTATAAAGGTAAGCAAATACCAGAAGGTAAGAAGAGCATTGCTTATTCAATAGTATATAGAAATAAAGAAAAAACTTTAACAGATAATGAAGTTAATAAGGTTCATGATAAAATTTTAAGAGCATTAGAGCATAAATTAGGTGCGGAGTTAAGACAGATTTAATCAATGAATAGATAATTTTTAAGAAAAGTGATTTAGTCACTTTTCTTTTTATGTAAAAAAATCAATTATAAACTTTTTAGATAAATATTAAAAGTAATATTTATTGACTTCAAGGAAAATAGGTTAAACTAGAGAATAATCAAGAAAACAGTGGAAATTATAGCAATATTTTATTGTTTTGGTTTATTTCATGAGGGTTTTATGTTAAAATAAGAACAACTATAATCTTTAAGAGGGTGTTTTAGTGAACATTATAACAGTTAAAATAAATGGTATGGAATATAATTTAAAAGGTGAAGAAAATGATGAATATTTACATATGGTAGCCAAACTTGTGGACAAACGTATTCGCACCTTAATGGAAAACAATTCTAAGTTAGGCCCAGGGGATGCCACTATATTAGCTGCTTTAAATATGGGAGATGAACTTTTAAAGAATAAAGAAAGTTACGAAAGGTTATCTGAAAACTACACAAAAGCGGCCAATGACAATAAGATTTTAATTTCAGAATTAGAGCAAATGAAAAAACAGATTGAATCTTTAGAGGATATTAACAAGGGGCTTCAAGAGCAAGTTGAAAATTTGTCTGATAACCAAGATCTTAGATTAAAAGAAGAAATGCGAAAAATTGATTCTGAGATGGAGGTTATGACAGAGGTTTCAAAAGAAATAAAAAATGAAAATGAAAAGCTTACTATGCTAAATAAAAAGCTGGCAACTAGAAATAGAGAATTAAGATCAGATATTTGTGATAAAACTAGAAATATAAAAGAATTAGCCGAAGAATTAGATAATAAAAATGAAGAGTTAATAAGAGAAAAATTAAAAAAGAATCCGCTATTAAAAGTTAAAGAATAGCTGTGATAAAAATGAAATCTTTAACCTCCAGTTCTTAGAAATATGGAGGTTAAATTATTGTAAATAAAGGGGAAGAGGTTATGTGTAAATATGATGTTTCAGTAAAAGAAATGTGGTTAAGTTATTTAAAGACTTTAGGTGAGGATGAGGAAACTACGAAAAAAAGCTATACTGCTTGGCATTTTTGTAATGATGAGAAATCTGCCGATGAGTTAGCAGAACTTGTTTTACAAGGAACAAAAAGAGGAACAGCTTCTTTGCACTATTGGTATAAAGAAGAAGGAGAAGAACTACCAAAAGCTGGTGAACATAGCATAATTATTAATTGGCAAGGTATTGCTAAATGTATTATTAAAACTACTAAAATAGAAATTATACCTTTTAAAGATGTAACAGAAAAATTTGCTTCAATAGAAGGTGAAGGTGATAAATCCTTAGACTATTGGAGAAATGTTCATCGAATATATTTTAAAGATGAATTAAAAGAAATAGGAAAAGAATTTAATGAAGATATGGAAGTAGTATGTGAAGAGTTTGAAGTGGTATATAAATAAAAAATCTCAAAATATAAGTATGAATAAAAAATTTTCTTTATAGCATATAGCTCATAATTGATTAAATAATTATGAGTTTTTTTATTCAACAATTTTCTAAATTTAGAAGGTCGTTAAATAATTTTGATAAAATAGTTTATAAAAATTAATAATATGGCTATTTGTCCTATTAAGATAACTATTTTATTTGAATAATTAGTGATAAAAACTCCTATGATTGCATAGTTATATTTTAAGTAGCAAACATAGGAGGATTATCAATGAAGGTTTTGTTGTGTGCAAGACAGGATTATTTAAAAAGCTCTGCTGGTGACTCCATCATTGTAAAAAAGATTTATAAAAATTTAAGACAGTTAGGAGTTAATGTTGATATAGATAGAGGAGAGTTATATGAATATAATGACTATGATATTATTCACTTATTTAATATCAATGTTCCAGGAGAGATATATAGGTATTATAGACAAAGCCTAAAAGGAAAAAGCAAAATTGTGATTACCCCTCTTTATTTTAATATGAGTAATTATTATAACCATATAGGAGAAAATGAAAAACTAAAATTATGGAATAGTTGTAATATATATAGAAAAGAACTTTTAAGAAAAAGTCATATGATTTTTTGTAATAGTAAGTGGGAATTAGAAAATTTAAAAAGAGATTTTAAGTTTGATACTCCTTGTAAGGTAATTTATAATGGAGTGAATATGTTAGAATATGAAGATGTGCCACTTTATAATTTTACAGAACGACATGACGTAAATAATTATGTGCTATCTGTAGGAAGAATATATGAAGCAAAAAACCAATTAATACTTTCAAAAGTTTGTAATGAGTTAAACTTACCTTTAGTTTTAGTAGGAGGAGTTTCAAATAAAAACTATTTTAAAAAATGTTTAGCTTATAAAAATGTACAATACTTAGGATTTATGGATAACTATAATGTATATAATGCTTATAAATTTGCTAAAGTTCATGCATTACCTAGTTTTATGGAACTTACAAGTCTTTCTTCCTTAGAGGCAGCGGCAAGTGGATGCAATATCGTAGTAACAGAAGAAGGAGCTTCTAGAGAATACTTTGAAGATCTAGCTATATACTGTAATCCATATAATGAAAATTCTATAAAAGAAGCTATAATTAAGGGGTATAATAATAGAAAAAATGATGAATTAAAAGAGTATGTGTGTAAAAAATATACTTGGGAAAATACTGCAAAGCAAATATATGAAGAATATTTAAAACTAATAAATAGCTAGTGGACTTTTTAGTCCACTTATTTTTGTTTGTAGGAATTTGCATTTTTACTGTGCAATATGGTTTAAACTATATTTACAAATAAAAACTATATAATTCAATAAAAACTTTGTCTTATATACTTACTATTGGTATAATTATATTCGTAATTATAAGCTCAGTAATAGGAGAGATGAACATGAGAAGAATAGAACTATTAGCGCCAGGTGGAAGCATAGAAAGTTTACATGCAGCAGTGCTTTCAGGGTGCGATGCAATATATATGGGCGGAAGTAAGTTTTCGGCAAGAGCTTATGCTAATAATTTTGATGATGAGAAATTGAAAGAAGCAGTAGATTACTGTCATATATATAATGTTAAGGTTTATATAGCTGTAAACACTTTAATTAAAGAATCTGAATTTGAAGAGGCTATAGAATATGTGAGATTTTTATACGAGATTGGAGTAGATGCAATATTATTTCAAGACTTAGGGCTATTTTATGCTATAAGGAGGTTATTACCAGATTTTGAGATTCATGCTTCAACTCAAATGACAGTTCATAATGGAGAAGCTGCCTCATTTTTGAAAAAATTAGGCTTTAAAAGAATAGTACTTTCGAGAGAGCTTTCATTGAAGGAAATTGAATATATATCTAAAGAATTAGATATAGAAACAGAAATATTTGTTCACGGTGCCTTATGTGTTAGTTATTCAGGACAATGCCTTATGAGTAGTATTATAGGTGGAAGAAGTGGGAATAGAGGACGTTGCGCTCAACCTTGTAGATTACCCTATACACTAATTAATAAAATTTCAAATGAAACAAGAGAGGGATATTTGCTAAGCCCTAAAGATATTTGTACTTTTGAAGATATCAAAAAAATTATAGCAAGTGGAACTTCTTCTCTAAAAATTGAAGGGAGAATGAAAAGACCTGAATATGTTGCAGGAGTAGTTTCAAGTTATAAAAAAGCTATTAATGCTTTTTATGAAAACAATGATTTTGTAGATATTAAAGGTGAGTGCAGTAAATTGGCTCAGCTTTTCAATAGAGAAGGATTTTCTAAAGCATATATGTTTGGAAATGTAGGAAAAGATATGATGGCATATAATTTTCCTAAGAATACTGGAGTATATCTTGGAAAAGTAGAAAAGGATTTGACTATTAGGTTAGAAGAGGATATTCACCTAAAGGATGGAGTTAGAATAGGAGAAGGTGGGTTTACCGTATCTGGTATAAGGATAGGTAAGAATGAAGCACAACATGCCGCAAAAGGAGAAAAAGTAATATTAAAGCCTACTAGATATAAAGAAGGAGATATATTATATAAAACTTCTGATATAGAACTTTCAAAAGAACTTTCAAAAATCTATGAAAATGTATATGGTAAAAAACTTTTAATAGATGTGAAAGTGGAATTTACAGTAGATAAACCTATAAAGATTATCACAAATTTTGAGGGAAATAATTTTATTGTAGAAGGAGATTTAGTTCAAAAAGCAATAAAAAGACCATTAGATAAAGACAGCATAATTAAAAATCTTCAAAAATTAGGAGATACGCCATTTGAATTTAATAATATTGAATTTAAAACCTTTGAGGAAGGATTTATACCGGTGTCTTCAATTAATTCTGTAAGAAGAGATTTAACCGAAAAAATATTAAACTTTATAAAAGAAGGCTACAGAAGAGAAGATAAATTGAAATTGACTGTTAATAATATAGAAAAGCAGCCGCAAAAAGGTAAAATTCCTGAATTTTTAGTTGTAGTGAGTAGCTTAGAACAATTAAAGGCAGCTTTAGATAGCGGAATAGAAAATATTGCAATGGATTTTTTCTTTAAAGGTAATCAGCTGAAAATTGAGGAAGCTAAAAACTATGGAAAGTTTAATTTATATATAAAAACTCCGAATATAATTAAAGAGGAATTTGAAGGCATTTGCGAATTTATAGATGAGAATTTAAAGGATGTCAAAGGTATAGTAACAGCTAACTTAGGTATTATAAGTAGATTTAAAGATAAAACATCGCTAATTGGAGATTATAAACTAAATATATTTAATAGCTATAGTGGAGAATTTTACAATCAATATTTAGATGGAGCTTCAATAAGCGTAGAGCTTAATAATAGAGAAATAAATTCAGTTGTAAAAAATACTAATATTGCATCTCAAATAATAGTTTATGGTAAATATGAGCTTATGACTAGTGAATATTGTGTAATAGGAAGCACCTTTGGAGGAAAGTCACTATGTTCTAATTGTGCTGTTAATTGTGCTAAAGGTAATTATATTTTGAGGGATAGGAAAGGTGAAGACTTCAAAGTGTTAACAGATAAATACTGTAGAAGTCATATATTTAATAATGTTCCTGTTAATTTAATTCCTAATATGAAGGAACTAAGGAAAAACAATATACAAAGCTTTAGAGCAGACTTTATAGATGAGGATTATAGCAAAACAAAGGAAATTTTAGATATGATTAAAAATGGTCAGTTTTTAGGGGATTACACAAATTTTACAAGAGGGCATTATAAAAGAGGAGTAGAATAGGGAAAGTTGGTGGTACAATGCAGGATAAAACTTTAAGAGTATTAGAATACCAAAAAATAAAAGAAAATCTTAAAAAATATACAAGAACATCCGCAGCAAAAGATATTATAGATGAATTAGAACGTTATAATAATATATATGAGGTAAAAGAGCATTTACAAGAAACTAAGGAAGCTTTTCAACTATTAACAAAAAAAGGCAACCCTCCTTTTGAAGGAATATACGATGTTAGAGAAGCTACAAAAAGAGCAGAAAAAGGGTCAGTGCTTTTACCAGAACAGCTTATTAGAATTGCATCTATGCTTAAATGTGCAAGATTATTTAAGGATTATATAGCTCATAAGGAAGAGGAAGAAGGCTATAGAGTATTAGAAGATATATGCATAGGTATTGTTCCTCTTAAAAAAGTAGAAGATGAAATATTTAAAGCTATAATTAGTGAGGAAGAAATAGCTGATAGAGCATCTGAGGAGCTTTATAATATAAGAAGAAAGCTAAGAGAAAAATCTTCTTCTGTAAAGGATAAGGTAAATTCCTTAGTTAGAAGCAATTCTAAGTATCTTCAAGAACATTTATATACTATAAGAGGAGATAGATATGTTCTTCCTGTAAGAACTGAATATAGGGATGCAGTGCCAGGTCTTATACATGATCAAAGTTCAAGTGGTGCTACTTTATTTATTGAACCTATGGGTTTAGTTAACTTAAATAATGAAATAAGAGAACTTACATTAAAAGAAAAAGCAGAGATAGAAAGAATCTTAAGGATATTATCTCAAAGTGTTACGGACAATGTTGAAATTGTTGAAAATAATGGAAACATATTATGGGAATTAGATTTTATTTTTGCAAAAGCTAAATATGCTAGTGAAATTAATGCGATTTGTCCAGAAGTAAATAATGATGGAATTATTGATTTAATAGAAGTTAGACATCCACTTATAGATTCTAAGGTAGTAGTACCTAGCGATATATATTTGGGAAGAGAATTTACTTCACTTGTAATTACTGGTCCTAATACAGGAGGAAAAACTGTAACTCTTAAAACTGTAGGACTTATTCAATTGATGGCAATGAGTGGAATATTAATTCCAGCAAGACAAAATTCTGTAGTAAGTTTTTTCCATAAGGTTTATGCAGATATAGGAGATGAGCAAAGTATAGAACAAAGCTTATCTACTTTCTCTTCACATATGACCAATATTGTTGGAATTATAGAAAATGCAGATGAGAATTCTTTAGTACTATTTGATGAGTTAGGTTCAGGTACAGATCCTACAGAGGGAGCAGCTCTTGCAGTTTCAATACTAGAAAATTTAAGAAAAAGAGGAACTAGAGTGGTTGCTACTACTCACTATAGTGAGCTTAAAGGATATGCATTAAAATCCATAGGAGTAGAAAATGCTTCCGTAGAATTTAATGTTGAGACATTAAGACCAACATACAAATTACTTATAGGTATACCAGGAAAATCTAATGCTTTTGAAATTTCAAGAAGACTAGGACTTCCAGAATACATTATAGATAGCGCAAGAGAAAATATTTCCAAAGATACCTTAGAATTTGAAGAGCTTATTCAAAGCTTACAACAAAAGAGTATTAAAGCTGAAAATGATGCAAGAATTGCTGAAATGCTAAAGAAAGATGCAGAAAAGCTTAAAGAAAGATATGCAGAAAAGCTTTATAAATTTGAGAAGTCTAGAGAAAATGCACTTTATGATGCACAAAGAGAGGCAAAACAGCTCATAAGAGAAGCTAAAGAAGAATCTGATACTATTCTTAAAAATATTAGAGAGCTTGAAAAAATGGGATATAGTTCAGAAGTAAGAACGAAACTTGAAGAAGAAAGAAAGAAAATTAAAAACAAACTTGAAAATGCAGAATTTGCATCACAAAAAACAGAGGAAGCTAAAGGAGAAAAACTTAAGTCTATTAATGAAGGCGATGAAGTTTATCTTCCAAAACTAAATCAAAATGTTATAGTTATATCCAAAGTAGATTCTAAAGGTGAAGTTCAAGTACAAGCAGGAATAATGAAAATAAATGTAAAGGTTTCTGACCTTAGAAAATCAAAAGCATCACCTGAAGATAAAAAGATTAGGAAGATGGAAAAAAGAGAAGCAAAATTAAACTTAAGAAATGTAGCAACTTCTGTAGATTTAAGAGGTATGGATTCAGAGGAAGCTAGTTATACTGTTGATAAATATTTAGATGAAGTTTACTTAGCAGGACTTAATGAAGTGTCAATAATCCATGGAAAAGGTACAGGAGTACTTAGAAATGCGATAACGGACTTATTAAGAAGCCATCCTCATGTAAAAGGATTTAGATTAGGAAATTATGGTGAAGGTGGTACAGGAGTTACTGTTGTAGAAATTAAGTAAAGATAATAATAGAATTAAGAGATAAAAAATTATGGATGAAATTAATTTTACAAGAATCAATTTTATCTATAATTAAAATTATTTATTCTGATATATACGTTACAAAATCCTATATATTGGATGAGAGGAGTGAGATTTTGGTTTTAGTAAGTGCATGTCTTTGTGGAGTTAACTGCAAGTACGATGGCGGTAATAATCTCAGAGAAGAAGTTTTAAAGCTTTTAAAAGAAGGAAAGGCAATACCAGTTTGTCCAGAACAGTTAGGTGGACAAGAAACTCCAAGAGAACCACATGAAATTATACAAGGTGATGGTGCTATGGTTTTAGATGGTGAAGCTAAAATATTAGGACCTAAAAATGATGATGCTACTAAAGAGTTTACAAAGGGAGCAGAAGAAACCTTGAAAATTGCAAAGGCCATAGGAGCAGAATATGCTATTTTAAAAGCTAGAAGTCCATCTTGTGGAGTAGGAACAATATATGATGGAACTTTTAGTGGTAATAAAAGAAGTGGCAATGGAGTTACCGCAGAACTTTTGATACGTAATGGTATCAAGGTATTTACGGAGGAAAATCTTAAAGAATTCTTTGATATATATAATAGCTAAGGATAGGAGCGGTATTTTATGAATATGAATGAAGTTAAGAAAATTGCAAGAGAAAATTTAAATAATAGTTGTAGAGTGTGTAAAGCTTGTAATGGAGTAGTGTGTTCTGGAGAAGTGCCAGGAATGGGTGGAAAAGGAACAGGGGACTCCTTTAAATCTAACTTTGATGCATTAAATAATATAAAGTTAAATATGAGAGTTATCCATGACGTTAAAAATCCTGATATAAGTACAGAACTATTTGGAAGAAAAATGGATATTCCTGTTTTTGCAGCGCCAGTTACTGGAACTACTTTAAACATGGGTGGAAAACTTACAGAGGAAGAATATATTTCTTCTGTTATTGATGGATGTGTACAAGCTGGTATATATCCAATGGTTGGAGACACAGCAGTTGATGCTTTTCTAATGACTAACCTTGAGGTGCTAAAGAAATACAATGGTAATGGCATAGTATTTATTAAGCCTTGGGAAAATGAAAATATTATAAATAAAATTAAGCTTGCTGAAGAGGCAGGAGCTTTTGCTGTAGGAGTGGATATTGATGCTTGTGGTCTTATAACATTGGCATTACACGGTAAACCAGTTATGCCTAAAGGTGTAGAAGAGATAAAAGAGCTTGTAAGTAGTACAAAACTCCCATTTATATTAAAAGGTATAATGACAGTTGATGAAGCTATACTTGCAGTTGAAGCAGGGGTAGATGCAATAGTTGTTTCGAACCATGGTGGAAGAGTACTAGATCAAACGCCAGGAACTGCTGAAGTCTTAGAAGATATAGCTAAAGCTGTTAAAGGAAAAGTAAAAATACTAGTAGATGGTGGAGTAAGAAGCGGAGTAGACGTATTAAAAATGTTAGCTCTTGGCGCTGATGGGGTGCTTATAGGAAGACCATTTGTAACTGCTTCCTTTGGTGGAAAAGTAGAAGGAGTAAAAACATATATTGAAGAACTAAAAGGTGATTTGAAATCCTCAATGGTATTAACAGGTTGTAAAAATATAAAAGATATAGATAGTAGAATCCTATATAGAAAATAATACTACCACATAAATGAAAATCCACCTTTGGAGCAGATATCCGTTCCAAAGGTGGATTTTTTACTAGGGACGGTTCATCAAAATAATAAATATTTACATATTTTATTCATTTGCTGATTATCATATTATCAATTTTATCAATTATTAGGGACGGTTCATTAAAATATCAATGTTTTTAAGTTATCATATGGAAATTATGTTTAGAGCTTTGAACAATGGCAATAATTATAGAAAATTATGATAATTGGAGGGGCTTTTATGGCCAGAGTAGCCAGAGCATTAAGTGAAAGTGGAATATATTATGTTATGACTAGAAGTTTTCCAGATAAGCCTTTATTTTACGATGATACAGATAAAGAGAAAATGCTTCAAATCTTAAGAAAATTACAGATTGAAGAAAATTTTAA
>NZ_DKLM01000050.1:0-26456 GCF_002455975.1 Clostridium sp. UBA6640 | reverse complement strand
ATAGAAATCCAGTAGATATAAAGGAATACAAAGAAAAGCCAGAAGAATACACATATTCAAGTTTATCATTATATCTAGGATTAGAAAAAAACAGATTTAATCTTTGTAATGAAGAATATATAATGAGTTTCTTTGGTAGGAGAAAAAGGAGGGCAAGAGAGAACTATTATAAAACTATGTTTAATGTAGAAAAAGAAAAACTTAAAGAAATGGAATTTGAAAATGATAAATCAGAATATAGAAGTGAAAAAATTATCTTATTTAGAAATTGTTCAGAAGAGGAAATAAGTAATTTTGTCTGTGAGAAGACAGGGGTTAAACAGATAGAGTTAAAATTAAAACATAGAAGAGAAAGTAGAGAAGCAAAGGCTATATATGTAATGCTTTTAACTCAGTTTAGCGGTAAAAGTCAAAAAGAAATATGTAAAACACTAGAGAATATAACACAGTCTAATGTATCTATGCTTTGCAAATATGGAGTAGAATTGATAATTAAAGATAAATTTTACAGAACTATACTAGATGAATTAATAGATTTGAACACTCAGAAAATAGCATAATAGTTTAAAATAAAATTTTTTATACATTACTTGTATATATGTATACATAAAATAGGACAAGCTAAGAATAGAATAAGTATCTCAATTATTAAAATACATAATTATTTCCAAATTATCTTTCTATATTATCATTTTTAAGGGACGGTTCATAGTTATATTAAATTTATGAACATATTTTATATCATTTTAAGGGACAGTTCATAATTATATCTAATTAGAATTATGCCCTAGACAAGATTGTAGTACTTTTATAGAAATAAAATGAACCGTCCCTTAGATAGAGAGTTTAACAAAAATGAATTTTTTGTTGATTTTCTGTATAGGGGGTATATTAAGTAGTATATTTTATGTTAATATAATAATATATAAATTTAATTTCATAGAGATAGAAAAATTGTAGTTTTATTTTGTAGGTAATTATCTTTTGAAAAATTAGAAATAATAATCAGAATATTTAGTTAATTTTGGAAATATATATGTAATACTTTATAAAAAGCATGTAATTAGGTAATTTAGCAATAGTAGTCTGACTAGATGATTTTATTGAGTTTGAATAATGAAAATAGGGAGGATTTATAATTAAAATAAACAATTATAAGCCTTTGTGTAAATTTATTCCAATAATCATGGTGACTTTACTTTTATTTTTGAGATTTCCTTTTGCATTTGCAGTTATTTTTAAAATAATACCTTTAGATAATGATATAATGAATAGCATTTTTACAAACGGTACTTATTTATTAACTTCTATTTTGATAATATATGAAAGAAAAAAATTATCACAATTTAATTTTACATTCTTTTCTATGATATTATTTACTATAATGCCTATGATAGGTTTTTTAAGCACCATTTCTGCTGATAACTCTCAGCAAATACAATATAATCTACAATATAATTTTCTTGATTGTATAACTTTAATTATGGCAATATTCTTATTAATATTATTAATTAATCACAAATTTTCATTACCAAAGAAAAGCCTAAAGAAAGTAATTGTTGAATTAATAGTTTCTATTATAGTAGGGATTGGAGTTAGCTTTTTAATAACTGAATTCAAGTCCATTGATAAACTAGGATATATAAAAATTTCTCAATTGTTGCCAGTAACTTTGTTTCAGTTTAACTATGCTGCAATTAGTGAAGAGCCACTTTTTAGAGGATTTATTTGGGGTTATTTACGGAAGTTTCAATGGAAAGAATCATGGATCTTAATATTTCAATCCTCAATATTTATGTTAGGTCATATTTATTATTTAGGCAGTTATCCTATATTTGTTTTTATAAGGACATTTATTGCTGCCTTTGTTTTAGGAATAATTGTTTGGAAATCTCGCTCTATAGCAAATAGTATGGTTGCCCATAGTATTATCAATTCGCTTTCTCAGTTTATAGAACATTTATAGGCATATAATTATGAAGAAGAAAGTTAATTATCATAGAAGATTAATTTAGTATCTTTTATGTTAGTTATATTAAGTATTCAAATGTTAAAACTTAGTAAATAGCGAGTATATTTACAAATTAAAGGGGGTTTTTATTATGATATTATTAAATCCAGTATTTATTTCTGTTATGGTTATGATAGTTTTATGTCTTTTTAAGCTCAATGTACTGATAGCCATTTTAATTTCTGCAATTGTTGCAGGGGTATCATCAGGAATGAGCATAGGTGAGGCTATGGGGGTCCTTATAGGAGGAATGGGAGGAAACTCACAAACAGCTTTGAGTTATATTTTATTGGGAGCTTTAGCTGTTGCAGTAAATGAGGTAGGACTAGCAAACATACTAGCAAAGAAAATATCTAATATAGTTAAAGATAAGAAAATAGCATTTGTTTTATTAATAGCTCTTATAAGCTGTTTCTCACAAAACTTAATACCAGTTCATATAGCATTTATTCCTATTTTAATTCCTTCATTGATAATATTAATGAATAAATTAAAAATTGATAGAAGAGGGGTTGCTTGTGCTTTAACCTTTGGATTAAAGGCACCATATATAACTTTGCCCATTGGATTTGGACTTATATTCCATAACATTATAAAAGATGAAATGATATCAAATGGGCTAAATGTTACGAATAGCATGATTACGAAAGTTATGTGGATTCCAGGATTAGGAATGCTTTTAGGTCTATTAATAGCTGTGTTTATTTCTTACAGAAAGCCAAGAGAATATAAAGATATTTCTATAGAAGGATTAGTACAAGAAACAGAAGATATAAAAATGACTTCAAAGCATTGGTTTGCTCTTTTAGCAGCAATATCTGCTTTTGCTGTTCAAATTCTTACAGGGTCACTTCCATTAGGAGGATTATGTGCTTTAATTGTATTATTTATAACTAGAGCAATTAAATTGAGTGATATTGACAATCTTATGGATGGTGGCATTAGAATGATGGGATTCATAGCTTTTGTAATGCTAGTAGCCGCAGGATATGGGGAAGTATTAAGGCAAACTGGTGCAGTTGATGCATTAGTAGCAGCGGTAGCTGGCATGGTTGGAGGAAGTAAATTAATAGGAGCACTATTGATGCTTTTAGTTGGGCTATTAGTTACTATGGGTATAGGAAGTTCTTTTGGGACTATTCCAATTATAGCAGCTATATACTGCCCACTAGGAGTAAGTTTAGGATTTAGCATACCAGCTATAGTTGTTCTGATAGGTGTTGCAGGAGCTTTAGGGGATGCTGGTTCACCTGCATCAGATAGTACTCTTGGACCAACATCAGGGCTAAATGTAGACGGTCAACATGATCACATTTGGGATACCTGTGTACCTACATTCTTACATTACAATATACCACTATTAATTTTTGCTACTATAGCAGCAATGATATTGTAAATTTACTTATATAATCAAAAAAAGTTTTTAATATGAAAATTTATCAGAAAAACGTGATTTATTCACGTTTTTTTGATATAAAAAAATATTATATGCACTTTAGCTGCTGAAATTGACAAAATATTTTAAATCTTTATACTTAAATTAAGAATAAATTTTTAAGTTTTTATGACATAGTATTCTATGCAAAAAAATTTTCAACATTAATTTATTTAAAAAGTCATATGCTTTAATGGAGTTGACCAAAGATAATTTTACAATCTTACTTTAGGCATCTTCAAAAAATAGGGGGCTATATAAAGAATTTGTTATCTAAGGAGGAATTTATGATTAAAAAATTAGAGCAAATAATTGAAAAGGCAAAGCTTGGAGAGAGAAAGACCCTTGCAATTGCAGTTGCACAGGATAAAGTTGTTTTAGAAGCGGCAGTACAAGCTGTTAGAGAAAATATAGTTAATGTTATATTAGTTGGGGATAAGGAAAAAATTCAAGCGATTGCTGTAGAAGGTAACTTAGATTTAACTGGATTTGAAATTGTTGATGAAAAGGATATCAAAAAAGCAGCAGCAAAATCAGTAGAGTTAGTTTCAACAGGGAAGGCGCATTTCTTAATGAAGGGTATGCTAGGTACCTCTGATTTACTAAAGGCAGTCTTAAATAAGGAAGCAGGATTAAAAACAAGTAATTTATTATCTCATGTTATGCTCTATGATGTTCCTAGTTATCATAAATTGCTATTTTTAACTGATGGAGGAATGGTGCCATACCCAGAGCTTCAAGATAAGGTTGGAATAATTAATAATGCAGTAAAAATTGCTCATGCTTTAGATATAGAATGTCCAAATGTAGGAGTCATTTGTGCAGTTGAAGTAGTAAACCCTAGTATGCAAGCAACATTAGATGCAGCAGCATTAGCTTCAATGAATAAAAGAGGACAAATAAAAGGATGCATAATTGATGGTCCATTAGCTTTAGATAATGCTATTTCTAAGGAGGCAGCAGCACATAAAGGAATTATTAGTGATGTAGCAGGAGAAGCAGACATATTGCTTGTTCCAAGTATTGAAGCAGGAAATTTCTTAGGGAAGTCATTGACTTATTTTGCAAAAGCTGAAAGTGCAGGAGTAATTGTAGGAGCAAAATGCCCCGTAGTGTTGGTATCAAGGGCGGATAGTGCTAAGTCTAAATTATACTCAATAGCTCTTGGGGCAACATTAGTTTAATTATAAATTTGCAAGTTATTTCATGTATTTTAAAGATAAAACTTACTATGAAAAATTAATTTATTTAAAGTAAACTAATTAAAAACTCATTATTTTAATTAGCTTTTATAAAAGTTAAATTCCAAATACGTAACAGATATTATGGGGAATATGGAGGGGAAGATATGAAAAAAGTTATTATGACTGGAAATGAGGCAATAGCAAGAGGTGCTTATGAAGCAGGTTGCCATGTTGCTTCTGCTTATCCAGGTACGCCAAGTACAGAAATCTTAGAAAACTTTGCAACTTATGAAGGTGTCTATGCTGAATGGGCTCCAAATGAAAAAGTTGGTTTTGAGGTTGCAGCAGGAGCTTCAATAGGAGGGGCTAGAGCTTTAACTACAATGAAACATGTTGGGCTAAATGTGGCTGCTGATCCATTATTTACAATGGCATATGAAGGTGTAAATGGAGGGCTTGTTGTAGTTACAGCTGATGACCCAGGAATGCATTCATCTCAAAATGAACAAGATAACAGATTTTACGCTCCACATGCTAAAGTAGCAATGTTAGAACCGTCAGATTCTCAAGAATGTTTAGATTTTGTGAAAAAAGCTTATGAAATTAGTGAAGAATTTGATACTTTAGTATTATTTAGAGTTACAACAAGAATTTCTCACTCTAAAACTATTGTAGAATCAGGTGAAAAACAAGAAATTGCAGTAAAACCTTATGAAAAAAATATAAGAAAATATATAATGACTCCAGGACATTCTAAATTAAAACATTATGAAGTTGAAGAAAGATTAGAGAAGTTAAGAAAATATTCAAATAGCTGCGAGCTAAATAGAATTGAGATTGGAGATACTAAAATAGGAATAATAACCAGCGGTGTTTCCTATCAGTATTGTAAAGAAGTATTTGGTGATAATGCTTCATATTTAAAGATTGGAATGAGTTATCCACTGCCAGATGAAATGATAAAAGAATTTTCATCTAAGGTAGAAAACATATATGTAGTAGAAGAAAATGATCCATATTTAGAAAATGCAGTTAAAGTGCTAGGCATTAACTGCAAAGGTAAAGAAATAATACCGATTTGTGATGAGTTAAATCCAGATATAATTAGAAAAGCTATTTTAGGTGATGTTAATGAGGTTAAATATTCAGTAGATGTAAGACCACCTTCAAGACCACCAGTATTATGCCCAGGATGCCCACATAGAGGAATATTCTATGCAGTATCTAAATATAAAGATGTAATAGCTGCAAATGATATAGGTTGCTATACTTTAGGTATGAATGCGCCTCTTAATGTAGCGGATACAGTAATTTGTATGGGTGCTTCAATTTCTGGTGGAATAGGAATTGAAAGGGCTTCAATGATAGCGAAGAGAGAAGATAAAAAGGTATTTTCATTTATAGGAGATTCAACTTTCTTCCACTCAGGAGTTACAGGTCTTATAAACTCAGTTTACAATAATACTCCAATAGCAACCGTAATTTTAGACAATAGAATTACAGGAATGACAGGGCATCAAGAGAATCCAGGAACAGGAAAAACTCTTCAGAATAATCCTGCTCCTATGATTGATATTGAAGATTTAGTACTTGCTTGTGGAGTTAAAAAAGAAAATATAAGAGTTGTTGACCCTTATAAATTAGAAGAAACAAATAAAGCAGTGGAAGAAGCACATAAAAGCAAAGAGCCTTTTGTAATAATTACAAAACAACCTTGTGCATTAATAAAAGAAGTATTAAAGGCAAGAGCAGATTTGAGTTGTAGAGTAAATCAAGATACTTGTAGAAAATGCAAAATGTGCTTAAAAACAGGCTGTCCGGCTCTTAAATTCCAAGATGGTATAGTGTCAATAGATGAATCTATGTGTAATGGCTGTGAGTTATGTAAGCAAGTTTGTCCATTTAAAGCTATAGAGAAGGTTGGTGAATAATATGAAGGAAGTTAAAAATATATTATTTATTGGTGTAGGTGGTCAAGGTACTATATTAGCTTCGAAAATATTATCAGAAGGATTGTTAAGACATGGCTATGATGTAAAGATGTCTGAAGTTCATGGAATGGCACAAAGAGGTGGAAGCGTTACCACTCAAGTAAGGTTTGGTGAAAAAGTATATTCACCATTAATTGAAAAAGGAAAAGCTGATGCTATAGTTGCATTTGAAAAAAGTGAAGCTTTAAGAGCACTTCCTTATTTAAAAGAGGGTGGACACCTTGTAGTAAATGATTATGAAATTCATCCTGTACCAGTATTAATAGGAGCTGAGAAGTATCCAGAGGGTGTAATAGAATCTTTAAAAGAAAAAGTGGAAAATCTAGTGACTTTAAATGCTGCAAAAATTGCTGAAGATCTTGGAAATATAAAAGCACAAAATGTAGTGTTATTAGGTGCATTATTAAAAGCGTTAAATCTTGATGAGATAGATTGGGAAGATGTAGTTTCAAGTTTAGTTCCATCAAAGGCAATAGAGTTAAATAAACAAGCTTTAAAAGCAGGTATGGAAGCTTAAGACTAAAAGCCTAGCTCTTTATAATAGAGCTAGGCTTTTAATTTAATAATATATTATCATAAGACAAGGTTTTTATAAAATCTACTGTCTTATAACAATTAAAATATTAAGAAATTTGTACTACGGATAGAGTGCTTTTTTCAATTATAATTTCTTCAGATGGGAAATTGGTAACTAAAATTTCAACTCTATCACCTGTAGTCAATTTTGTTATGATCGATTTTAAGAAAGGTAGACGTATTGGTGATTTAGCTACTAATTGGCCAAAAAAGAAAGTACCTTCAGTTATAGGAGAACCGTTTATACTAATAGTTCCATTGAGTGGACCAGCAAAAAGTGATAGTAAAGTAATTTCATCAATACTTGGAAATAGCACTATCATATTAAGCTGTATTTCATATATTCCATCTCGAGCTATTATTATATTTGGAAGATTTATAGTTACATCATTTGACTCTGGTAAGAAAGCATTAAAGGGAATTTGAATATACTTGCCACCAGGCTGAAAAGTTAATATAAAAGGTTCAGTAATATAGATTAAACCTAGGGCAGTCTTAATTTTAGAAGCATGAGAATTGTTCTGGGCAGTATGATTTAGAGATTCCTCAGAGTCTTTATAATTAAAATATTCTTTCATAATAATTGTACCCTTTAAACTTATTTATGGATTAATTTGCTTTCTATTTAAGAGAGAAACTTTCAAATTAGGTATGTTCAAAAGCTAGCTAATATGCTTTATTTTGCTTAAATTTAATTAAGCGATAATATTAATAATCTATATCATATAATTTATAATATGAAAAAAATAATATATTGATTATGTAAAAAATTTATAAATCTATAATAATTTTATGGTATTATAATACTAATACATATCAAGTTTAAAATTAATATATGAAGATAGTTGATATTTTTTTAAGGTATAATTAGAACTAGTTTGTTTTTAAAGTTATGATCTATCTCTCTTTTTAATAAGTTCTAATTGTTAATTATAGGATTTTTCAAAATATTTGTTATAATATACATATAACTTTTAACTTATAGAAATTTGAATTTTATATTAGGGCATAGATTTTATATACATAACAGGAGGAGTTTAAGATGTCAATATATGCAGCGCCATCAAAGGAATTAATCATAAAGCTAAAACCTTACAAAAAATCTACAGAAGATATTAAAGTTTCTAAACCTGCTATGCTTCATGATAGATTGTTTAGAGAAGTGGTCTTTTTTAAAAAGTTTTTTAAAAAATTTAGTAGTGAACCAGAGTGCTATATGTACATAGATGAAAATGATAATATAATTGAAGATAAGTTTTTGTGTGAAAGATTAGGTAAATTATTTTACTATATGGACATATATTTAAATGAGGAACCAGGAAGTGTTTTGTCAGCACTTCAAAGTGAAGGAGAAGTAAACAAAGATAAAAATGATTATGAAAAAATGATTCTTGGACTAGAGCTAATTAAGAAAAAAGAACCAGAAAATATTGATAATGTTCTTCAGATTATGAAAAAATTGCCTGAACTTAGAAATAAGAACAATGAAAAATTAGAAATTTTAAAAGATGCCATAGAAGAGCAAAAACTTAAGCATGAGTACTTTAATGAAATGATGGTAGAGGTTCTTCAACCCTATTATAGAGATGTTCTAGCTGTTAACTATGAGAAGATACTTCTGATAGGTAAAGGAGCAGAGTTCTATGGTGATATTAAAAGAAAAGCAGAGAAAAGAAGAAGAAACTCTAAATTTCTATTTAATACTAAACATACAGAACATCTGATGAAAGTTCATTACACTATGGGATATTATCAAAACCTATTAAGAGCTTATGGTAATGTAGTAAGCATGAATTATAATCAATATATAAAGTTAGTTGACAATGCTGGAAAAAGAGTAGCAGAAGAAAAAATGCAACATATAAGGCAATAGAGAATTTTGGATGTTTATTATTTAATGAACATCTTTAATCTTATTTCCTTTAAAAGATATTAAAATACTTTTAATTAAAATAACCCCTAACAATAATTTGCTAGGGGTTAATAAAATATCATATAAAAATTAATTCTATTACAATAAAGTTTTAATTAATTGTTTACTAAGTCAAGAATGCAGAGCTTAAGTAACATCTATGTAAACAGCATCCTCTTCCTTAACAACTTTTATATATTCAACTTCAGGATCTTCTGTACCTTGAACGTATAATCCTGTATCTTTAAGTTTTTGTACGTAATCCACTATTTCTTGAGTTATTTTTTCACCTGGACATAGCACTGGTATTCCTGGCGGATATGCCATTAGGAATTCTCCACTTATCATTCCTACGCTACTTGAAAGTTTAACAGAAGTTTTTACGCTGTTAAAGGCCTCATTTGGTATTTGTAGTTGTTCTGGAATTTGAGGGATATCTATAAAGTCAGCCTTTTTACTTCCTTTTCCATAATACTCAGCACTTATTTCTCTCAATGCTTTAAATAATCTTTCCATGCCATCCATTGTATCTCCAAAAGAACCAACTATTAAAACATTGTATAAGTCGGATAACTCCATTTGGATATGATATTTATTTGATAAAATCATATCAAGATCGTATCCTGTTATCCCTAAATCTCTACAAGTTATAGTAATCTTTGTTGGATCAAATGCGTAGGCACCGGGCTTATCTAATATTTCTTCTCCAAAACAGTAGAAGCCAGGAATTTTATTAATCTCTTCACGTACATAATTGCATAATTCAATTGTTTTATCTAGTAATTCTTTACCTTCTAATGCAATTTGTCTTCTTGCTGTATCTAAAGATGCCATTAAAATATATGATGGCGATGTTGTGTGCATTAAGTTAAGGACTTGTTTAACTCTTGGAATACTAACACGCTTTGAACGAACTTGTAATAATGAACCTTGAGTTAATGCACCTATTATCTTATGTGTACTTTGAGCACAGATATCCGCTCCTGCTTCCATAGCGGAAACTGGAAGTTTTTCATTGAAATTTAGATGAGGACCATGCGCTTCATCCACAATAAGTGGTATGTCATAAGAGTGAACGATATCAGCTATTTCTTTTATATCTGTAGCAACACCATAATAAGTCGGGTTTATTATTAAAACCGCTTTAGCATCTGGGTTTTCTTTTAATGCATTTTCAACAGTTTCAGGAGAAACTCCATTTGCTATACCTAACTTTTTATCTAACTCTGGTTGCATGTACACTGGAATAGCACCAGCTAAAATTATTCCTCCTGTAATTGACTTATGTACATTTCTAGGAATAATAATTTTATCTCCGGCTCCTACTACTGAAAGTATCATAGCTTGAATTGCACCTGAAGTTCCATGAACAGAGAAAAAACAAGCATCAGAACCATAAGCGTCAGCAGCAAGTTCTTGAGCCTTTTTTATTGGGCCAGTTGGATGATGATAACTATCCACTAGTTTAAATACTGTAACATCAATTTTAAAAGGATTTTCACCCATAAAATCTTTAAACTCTTTATCAACACCTACACCTTTTTTATGACCTGGTACGTGAAAAGGCAGAGTGTCTCTGTTAACATACTCCATTAGGGCATCAAATAATGGAGTTTCATTTTGATTTAACTTATACAATGCAGTATCCCTTCTTTCTACAATAATTTCCTTGTGTTATAAGATTAAATCTTATCATTCGTTCAATTTCATTTAAAACAAATTAATTATAAGACAATAATATGTTAAATGCAATAGATTTTAAGGCTTTATGCTAGTGAAATACAGATAATAATAGAAATTCCCAATATTTAAATATTTTAAAAGTTATATTAAATTTGATATAATATTTAAATACTGAGATTTAATGAAACAAATAACAAATATAATTATTTTGATTTGTTTCTATATTACTAATATGTTTATTAGGATGGTGGATTATGAGTATAGAAAGTTATTTATTAGAAAAATTATCTAAAGTGTTGTTTTTAGAAATAAAAAAAGGAAGTAAAATCAATAATTTTACTTTTGAGGACAATACTTATTTACCAGTGAGAAGTGAAGCAATTGTAGAAAAAACTAAAGTTGGAGATAATCTTAAAGATATACCTATAAATTTATTTATAGAAGGTATGTTTTATGTATTAGGTAGTGATAAGAATTTTAAATTTAATAAAACCTATGAAAATTTAATAAAAAGCATTCCAGATAGTTTAAAGCTTATAAAAAGTGTAATATTTAGAGAAATTAAAGAAGAAAAGTACGAAGATGCGTATGTATTAATAAGAGGACTTATATCCGTAGAAGATGCAAAAGACAACTATAATAAGGCTTTACTATTAGTAGATGAAATAAGAAAGAAAAATTCATTATTTAAAGAAGAAGAATTAAATTTGATAGAAGATGCAAAAAACATATCATATTTTGCAACTCCATATCTATATGAAGCTATTATTAAAAGAGATGATAAGGAGTTAGAAGAAGCCTTGTTTTCTATTAATCAATACATTGCATTAGATGGAGAAAAGACTGATGATGTAATAGAATTTAAAGCATCATTAGAGATGGTTACAAGCTATGATAAAGCAAAAGAAATGGTATATGAATCTCCAAAAGAAGCATTAGAAATATTATTACCATTATTAGAACAATTAGGAGATAGTGCAGAAATATATTATTATATAGCAATAGCTTATAGAGTACTTGAGAACTATGAGAAGGCAATATATTATTTAAATGATTCAATAACTATAAGCAGTGATTATGTAGAAGTTATAAATGAATTTGGAATTAATTATGCATGTCTAGGAAATTATGAAGCTGCTATAAAGTACTTTAGAAGTGCTTTTGAAGCTACAAAGTCGGTAGAAATATGTACAAATTTAATAATGTGTTATTTAAATATAGGAGATAACACTCAAGCTAAGATTCATTTTGATATAGCAAAAAAACTTGATCCTAATGATGAAGTATTGAAGGATATAGAAAAATACTTAAAAAATTAAGAAGAAAGAATTATCGTTATTTCCTTTTTATGATGAAAGTTAGAATAGTTTTAAAAAGCAATCATGGTAACTTTTCTTGCATGGTAACTTTTCTTGAAAAATTATTTTTAAAATTAATTTCAATCATAAAAGCTAATTAAACATTGGTTTAAATAGCTTTAGCTTAGAATAAATTTATTTATTTAATAGATTCTAATGAAATAATGTCTAAAGTCCTCGCAAATATCTTGTAAAAAAGTAGCATTTTCTATATAAATTTAAAGTAGATAGTGGTAAAATGGCTGTAAAGGTCTAAAAAAAATATTGATTTATTATTAAAATGTTGTAAAATGATAAATGGATTTGAACTTAATAAAAGGCTTAGGAAGTGAAATTATGCAAACAGATAAGAGAATAGTTTTAGTAGATATCTTATTTATAGTTCTATCATTATATATAGCCTTATTTTTAAAATTTGATTTTAATATCCCTCGTAATTATTGGGTGTTTTTTCAACTATCAGTAGTACCAGTAATTATATTTACAGTTTTCTTTAATAAGTTGTTTAAATTATATGACAATATATGGAAGTATGCTTCTATAGAGGAGCTATTTTCTATAGTATATTCTATAACTTTAACCAATATTGTATTCATATTTTATAGTTATTTTATTAGTCATACATTTTTAAGAAGTCCTTATTATAGATTTCCTTGGACTATGCATATAATATTTTGGCTATTAAGTGTGCTTAGCTTAGGTGGATTTAGATTCTTATTAAGGATTATCGAAAATAAAGATAACACAGAATTAAAATGCAAAAATATGATAAATGTACTTGTTATTGGAGCTGGTGACGCAGGTGCTTTAATAATTAAAGAAATTAAAAAGCATGCTGATTTAAACTACAATATAATTGGTTTTATTGATGATGATAGTGAAAAAAAAGGAAAACGTATAAATGGTATTAAAATATTAGGCGGTAGGAAAGATATAATTGAGATATGTGAAGACTATGATGTTAAAGAAATAATATTAACAATGCCCTCATCAGACTTAAAAACTAAAACAGAAATACTTAATATATGCAAACAAACAAAGTGTAAGCTTAAGACAGTTCCAGGCATATATGAATTAATTGATGGTAATATTAATATTTCTCAACTTAGAGATGTTAATATAGAAGACCTTTTAGGAAGAGATCCTATAAAACTTAACAATGAAAATATAGATAAATATATTAAGGATAAAGTTATATTAGTAACTGGTGGTGGTGGATCCATTGGTTCAGAACTATGCAGACAAATAGCGAAGTTCAATCCTAAATTACTTGTAATATTAGATATTTATGAAAACAATGCTTATGATTTAGAAATGGAATTTAACAGAATTAATCCACAGCTTAAAAAGAAAGTAATTATAGCTTCTGTAAGAGATATAAAAAGATTAAGAGATGTTTTTGAAACTTATAAACCAGATGTGGTTTTCCATGCAGCTGCACATAAGCATGTGCCTCTTATGGAAAATAACCCAACGGAGGCAATAAAAAACAATATTATTGGTACTTATAATGTGGTAAAATGTAGTGATGAATTTAAAGTTAAAAGATTTGTTCAAATAAGTACTGATAAGGCTGTTAATCCTACAAATGTAATGGGAGCTACAAAAAGATTTTGCGAGCTTATTATACAAGCTTTTGATAAGCAGAGTGAAACAGAATATGTAGCTGTTAGATTTGGAAATGTACTTGGAAGTAATGGTTCTGTTATACCAATATTTAAAAATCAGATTTCCAGTGGAGGGCCTGTAACAGTTACTCATCCTGAAATAAATAGATTTTTTATGACAATACCTGAAGCAGCACAATTAGTTATACAAGCAGGTGGTATGGCTGAAGGTGGAGAAATTTTTGTGCTTGATATGGGTAAACCAGTTAAAATGGTAGATCTGGCTAGAGATTTAATAAGTCTTTCTGGATATAAACCGGATGTAGATATAAAAATAGAATATATAGGTTTAAGACCAGGAGAAAAATTATACGAAGAGTTATTAATGGATGAAGTTGCACTAACATCTACAGAGCATAAAAAAATTTTTGTAGAAAAGCCAATAGGTACTGATATTGAATATATCGAAAAATCTATTGAGGAGTTTAGAGCATTAAAAGATAAAAGTAAAGAAGAGATTATAAAATTGTTGGAAGAAAAAGTGCCAACATATAAAAGAAAACAAAATTAAGTTATAAACTAAGGAGAAAATGATTATGAAGATTAGTTTATTAGATTTGCATGCTCAGTATAGAACTATAGAAAATGAAGTAAATGAAGCAATAAAAAATGTATTAGAGTCTTCAACATTTATAATGGGACCTAATGTAAAGGAATTAGAAAGTGAAATAGCTAAGTTTACAGGTGTTAAGAACGGAATAGCTGTAGCTAATGGTACAGATGCATTAATGCTTACATTAAAAGCATTAGATATTAAAGAAGGAGATGAAGTTATCACAACTCCATTTACATTCTTTGCTTCAGCTGAAACTACATCTGTTGTGGGTGCAATACCTGTATTTGCTGATATAAAAGAGGATACATTATGTATAGATCCAGATAGTATTGAAAAATATATAACTGAGAAAACAAAAGCTATTATACCAGTTCACATTTTTGGACAAATGTGTGATATGGATAGAATAATGGAAATTGCTAATAAGCATAACTTATATGTTATAGAAGATGCCTGCCAAGCTATAGGAGCAGAGTATAAAGAAAAAAGAGCAGGATCAATAGGTCATGTGTCATGCTATTCATTTTTCCCAACTAAGAACTTAGGTGCTTATGGAGATGCAGGAATGGTTGTTACAAATGATGATGAAATAGCTGATAAAATTAGATTGCTAAGAGCTCATGGTAGCAAGGTTAAATACTATCATACAGCTATAGGACACAACTCTAGACTTGATGAAATGCAAGCAGCGATTTTAAGAGTAAAATTAAAATATATAGCAAAATGGAATAGTGAAAGAAATAAAAAAGCTCATATATATAATGAACTATTAAAAGATTTAGACTTAGTAACTCCAACTGAAAAAGAAGAAAATTATCATGTATATCATATGTATGTTGTTCAATCTCCTAAGAGAGATGAAATAATAGCACATTTAAAAGCAAATGGAGTTTCAACAGGAATCTATTATCCGGTACCTGTTCATGTTCAAGATGTATATAAGCATTTAGGATATACTGAAGGAAATTTCCCTGTATCAGAAGAGGCGTGCACTAAGACTTTTGCATTGCCATTATATCCTGAAATAACATTAGAACAACAACAATATGTAGTTGATAAGATAAAAGAATTCTTTGGTAAATAGAAAATTATAACAAAAGTAGTCTAATTTTAAATTAGGAGGAAATAAGATGTCAGAGCAATTAAGAGAAGAATTATTACTAAAATTAAAGAATAGAACTGCTAAATTAGGGGTAGTTGGACTTGGATATGTAGGATTACCATTAGCAGTTGAAAAAGCTAAAGCTGGTTATGAAGTAATTGGATTTGATGTTCAAGATAAAAAAGTTAAAATGGTGAATGAAGGACGTAACTACATAGGAGACGTTGTTGATTCAGATTTAGAAAAGCTAGTAAAAGAAGGAAAATTAAAGGCAACAACTGATTTTAGTTTTGTGGCTGATGTTGATACAGTTTGCATAGCTGTTCCAACACCATTAGATCTATATAAACAGCCAGATCTATCATATGTAGTAAGCTCAACTAAAGATGTTGCTAAATACCTACATAAAGGAATGTTAGTAGTTCTTGAAAGTACAACTTATCCAGGAACGACTGAAGAAGTTATAAAGCCAATACTTGAAGAAACAGGATTAAAATGTGGAGAAGACTTTTTCTTAGCATTTTCACCTGAAAGAGTTGACCCAGGTAATAAGGATTTCAACACTAAAAATACTCCTAAAGTTGTTGGTGGATGTACACAAGAATGTACTGAAATTGCTGCCCAATTATACAGAAATGTTTTAGAGGGAGAAATAATGGAAGTTTCATCACCAGCAGTTGCTGAGATGGAAAAAATTCTTGAGAATACATTTAGAAACATAAATATAGGATTAGCAAATGAAATGGCTATATTATGTAAGAGAATGGGAATAGATGTTTGGGAAGTTATAGATGCAGCTAAAACTAAACCATATGGATTTATGGCATTTTATCCAGGTCCAGGATTAGGTGGACATTGCATACCTCTTGATCCATTTTATCTAGAGTGGAAAGCAAAAGAATATGATTACCATACAAAACTAATAGAAACTTCAGGTATAATTAATGATTATATGCCAGAGTTTGTTATTGAAAATATAATGAATTTATTAAATGGTGATAAAAAAGCATTAAATGGTTCAAAAGTACTACTTATGGGAGCAGCTTATAAAAAGGATATAGATGATATGAGAGAATCTCCAACTCTTAAGGTTATAGAACTATTAGAGAAAAAAGGAGCAGAAGTTATTGTAAATGATCCATATATACCATCATTTAAACATAAAGGAAAAGAGTATGTTTCTGTAGTATGGGAAAATGAAATCAAAAATGCTGACATAGTGGTTATTACTACTGACCATAGCTGCTACGACTACGAAAGTATAGTTGAAAAAGCAAATCTATTATATGATACAAGAAATGCAACTAAAAATGTTAAAAATAATAGAGAAAAGATAAATAAACTATAATTGTTTTAAATTATAATAAATATTTAGCTAGCTTTAAGTTAGTATGTAAAACTATGGCATGCAATAATTATACTAGATGTAATTTTGCATGCCTAAATTGTAATTACATTTGATGAGGTGAAGATATGAATAAATTTAAATTTGCTATTATAGGATGCGGAAGAATTTCTTATAAAGGCGTTGAGGCTATAATTAATAATAAAGAGGAAGCTGTACTTGTTGCAACTTGTGACGTTTTAGAAGAAAAGGCTATAGAGAAAAAAGAAGAATACATAAAAGGTATAGGCAGTGACTGTGATGTTAAAGTTTATACTGACTATAAAGAAATGTTAAGTAATGAAGACATAGATATAGTTTACATAGCAACAGAAAGTGGATATCATCCTGAAATAGCTATATACTGCATGAATAATGGAAAGCATGTAATTTGTGAAAAGCCAATGGCACTTTCAACAAAGGATGCAGATGATATGATAGCCGTAGCGAAGAAAAATAATGTTAAACTTAGTGTAAGTCATCAAAATAGATTTAATGCTCCAATTCAAAAGCTTAGAGGCGCAATAGAAGGCAATAGATTTGGTAGATTAGTAAATGGTACTGCAAGAATACTTTGGAATAGAAATATGGGATACTATCAGCAAGCACCTTGGAGAGGTACATGGGAATTAGATGGCGGTACATTAATGAATCAATGCATCCATAATATAGACTTATTACAATGGATGATGGGTGGAGAAGTAGACACTGTTTATGCTCAATGTGATACTTTCCTAAGAGATATAGATGCTGAAGACTTTGGTGCTATAGTTATAAGATTTAAAAATGGTGCTATAGGAATAGTAGAAGGAACAGCTTGTGTATTCCCTAAAAATTTAGAGGAGACATTAAGTATATTTGGTGAAAGTGGAACAGTTTGCATTGGTGGGCTTGCAGTTAATAACATAGAGACTTGGAAGTTTGAAGATAATATGGAAGAAGAAGCTGATCTTCTTAAGAATCAAGAGGGTGATCCTGATACAGTTTATGGATTTGGACACACATCATTGTTTAAGAATGTAATTAATGCAATAAATAATAATACTGAACCATTAATAAATGGTGAAGAAGGTAAAAAAGCTATGGAAATTATTCTTGCAGCTTATAAATCAAGACTTACTGGATTACCAGTTAAATTCCCAATGGGTGATTTCTCAACTCTAGAAATGAAAGACGTAGAAAAAATAAAAAAATAGTTTTAGAAAGTGAGAGAAATTATGAATTATATTTCAGAAAAAAGCAAGCTAGGTTCTAATGTTACTATAGGTAAATTTTCAGTTATTGAGGATGATGTTACTATAGGAGATAACTGTATAATAGGACATAATGTAGTTATACATAGTGGTACAATTATAGAAAATGATGTAAGAATTGATGATAACACTATTATAGGAAAATTGCCTATGAGAGGTGTAAACAGCATATTTAAAGATGAAGAAAAACTACCTCCATCAAAAATTTCTTCTCAATGTTTAATTGGTGCTTCAGTTATAATTTATGCTGGTGCAACTATAGGAGAAAAAACTCTTATAGCAGATAGTGCTACAATAAGAGAAAATGTTTCTATAGGAGAAAAAACTATAATAGGAAGAGGCACAACAATAGAGAACTTTTGTAGTGTAGGTAGCAATTGTAAAATACAAACCAATGTATATTTAACTGCTTATTCAGAGGTTGAAGATTACGTATTTATAGCACCTTGTGTTACAACTTCAAACGACAACTATGCTGCCCGTTCTAAAGAGAGATTTGGGAAGTTTAAAGGGGTAACAGTTAAAAAAGGTGGAAGAATAGGTGCAGGTGCTGTAATCCTTCCAGGAAAGACGATATATGAAGATGGCTTTGTAGCAGCAGGTGCTCTTGTTACTAAAGATGTAGAAAGAGGAAAAATAGTTGCTGGGAGTCCAGCTAAAGTATTTAGAGATGTACCAAAGGAACAATTATTGGAAAATCAATAATTGTTTATTGTGAATTATTGAGATTTATTCAAATCCCTTAGTAAATTTATTTTGCTAAGGGATAGTAATATAATAGAAAGATTTTAATTGCATAAAGGAGGGGAAATATGACTAAGGTTTGTCATATTACAACTGCTCATCCTGTTTTTGATAATAGAATATTTCACAAGCAGTGTAAAACGCTAGCAAATGCAGGTTTTGAAGTATATTTAATTGCAACTCATGATAAAAAGGAAACTGTTGATGGAGTAAACATAGTTCCGCTACCTAAAAGTAGTAGTAGAATGGAGAGAATGTTTAAGAAGAAGAAGTTAGCTTATGAATTAGCATTATCAGTAAATGCAGATATATACCATTTTCATGATCCTGAGTTAATTTCATTAGGAATAAAATTAAAAAGAGAAGGTAAAAAAGTCATATATGATGTTCATGAGGATGTGCCTAATCAAATTTTAGATAAAGAGTGGTTAGGGCCTAAATTCGTCAGAAAAATTGTATCTAAAAGTTTTAATATATTTGAAAAAAATAATGCTGAAAAATTTGACGCAGTTGTAACTGTAATACCAGAAATTGAAAAGAAATTTTATAAGAATTATAGAACTATAGTAGTTGGAAATGTACCTTCATTAGAAGTTATAGATAAATCAGACCCTAAAACTTTAGAGAATGGTAAGTTTAATGTCATATGTGCCAGTGGGCTTACAAGAATTAGAGGAATAAAAGAGCTTATAGAATCTATAGGATTACTTAAAGGAGAAGCAAGATTAATTCTTTTAGGGGCTTTTGATGATAAGGTTTTTGAAGATGAATGTAGAAGCCTTGAAGGATGGAAGTATACTGATTATTTAGGTAGAGTATCTGTAAATGAAGTATATTCCTATATGAAATCTAGTGATTTAGGTATGTGTACACTTCATCCAGCAGCAAATTATGTAGTAAGCTGGCCTACTAAAGCCTTTGAATATATGGCTTGTGGGTTACCTATGATAATTTCAGATTTTCCTTACTGGAAAAGTGTTTTTAAAGATGGTGCTACATATGTAAATCCACAAGATCCTAATGAAATAGCTGAAAATATTAAGTTTTATATGGAAAATCCTGATTTAATTAGTAAGATAGGAAATAAAAATAGAAAACTTATAGAACAGGTTTATTCTTGGGAAGTGGAGAAATTAAAGCTTCTAGAACTTTACAATAAACTAATAGAATAATTTTTATAAAATGTATGGGGAGATGTAGAATGAAAGTTTTAGTTATATCTCATATGTATCCTAATACTATGAATGAGATGGCAGGAATATTTGTTCATAAACAGGTAAGGGCTTTAATGGATGAGGGATGTGAAGTAAAGGTTGTATCCCCTATTCCTATGGCTCCTTTTCCGCTAGGATTAATAAGTAGTAAGTGGAAAAAATATAGTGAGATACCTAAGAATAGAGTATTAGAAGATGTAGAGATATGCCATCCTAGATATTTAGAGTTTCCAAAAGGAATTTTATTTTCTAAATCTGGATATTTCATGGCTAGGGGTATCAAGAGAACTGTTAAGAAAATTATAAATGAATTTAAACCAGATATAATTCATTCTCATGTAGCCCTACCAGATGGTTTTGCAACTATGATGATAAATAAAGAGTTTAAAATTCCTCATGTAACTACTATTCATGGTCAAGATTTTCAACAGACTATTTACAGAAGTGTAGATTGCAAAGAGAAGCTATTTAGGGTATTAAATAGCTGTGATAGAGTAGTAACTGTAAGTAATAAGTTAAAAAATGTTGTAAGTGAAGAAGAATTTTATGAAAAAATTGAGGTTATACATAATGGAGTGGAGATACAAAGCTTACCTTCTATAGAAGATGGAAATAAAGAATATATTGAAATTTTAAGTGCTGGTAATCTATTAAAGGCAAAAGGAATAGATTTAAATATTAGGGCTTTAAAGACCTTAATGGAGAAACATGAAAATTTAATATATACTGTTATTGGTGACGGAGTTGAAAGAGCCAATTTAGAAGCACTGTGTGAGGAACTTAACATAAAAGAAAAAGTTAATTTTCTAGGTAGACTTTCTCATAGCGATACTATGGAACATATGAGAAAATGTGATATTTTTTCTATGCCTAGTTATAGAGAAGGTTTTGGAGTGGTATATATTGAAGCTATGTCTTTTGGAAAACCAATAATTGGAGTGAAAGGTGAAGGCATTAATGATATAATAGAAGATGGTTTTAATGGAATGTTAGCTGAACCTAAAGATGTTTATTCACTGATGGATAAGTTAGATAAGCTTATTAGTGATAAAAATCTCAGAGAAGTTATTGGCAAGAGGGCACAAGAAAAGGTCATAAATGAATGTACATGGATAAGTAATGCAAAAAAGAGTTTAATGCTTTATAATAAGCTTTTACAAAAATAATTACAGTAAATTTTTTCATTAAATTATAATAGCGCATTACTAATTAAGGAGTGATATATTGAATCAGACAGAGAAGACAAAGGTTTCAATAGTAATTCCCTGTAGAAATGAAGAAAAATATATAGGTGAATGTCTGCAATCGATGGTAGATCAAAGCTATGGAATTGAAAATATTGAGGTATTGGTCTGTGATGGATGTTCAGAGGATAATACTCAAAAAATTATAAATGAATTTAATTCAAAATACCCTCAAGTTAAATTAGTATTAAATGAAAAAAGAGTTGCTCCATCTGCTATGAATTTAGGAATTAAGAGAGCAGAAGGGGAAATAATTATAATTTTTGGTGCACATGCTTATATGGACAAAGACTATGTGAAGTTTTGTGTAGAAAAATTAAATAATGATGAAAGTTTAGCTTGCGTTGGGGGAAAAATAATTAATATTAGTGAAAATGGTATTGCTAAAGCAATTTCATTAGCAATGGCTTCTCCTTTTGGAGTGGGCAATGCATTATTTAGATTTTCTGATAAAGAACAGTATGTAGATACTGTTGCTTTTGGTGCTTACAAAAAGAAAATTTTTGATGAAATTGGATTGTTTGATGAAGAGTTTGTAAGAAATCAAGATGATGAATTAAACTTTAGAGTGACTCAAAGTGGAAATAAGATTTTATTATCACCAGATATAATATCTCATTATTATACAAGAGGATCTTTCTCTAAGCTTTGGAGACAGTATTATCAATATGGATTTTGGAAGGTAAGAGTAATTCAAAAACATAAAAAACCAGCATCAATAAGACATTTAATTCCTGTATTATTTGTAATAAGTATGATATTAGGAATAGGGTTAAGTCCCTTCTTTAAATTTGCAAGATATGGTTTTGCAGCAGAATTATTAGCGTACTTTTTAGGTGCCTTTACTTTTGCGTTTAAAACATCAAAGGATAATTTAAAATATGTTCCTCAAGTAATGTTAACCTTTTTTATACTACATCTAAGCTACGGAAGTGGATTTTTAGAAGGAATATTTGTTTTTTTACTATTTAAATCAAAAAAGAGTATAGAAAAGAATATTAAAACATCGAGGTAGATATATTTTAGAGGAGTGAAGAATAATGTCAAAAACTGAAGTTAGAAAGACTTTCTTACCTTATGCATTACCATTAATTGGAGAAGATGATATAAATGAGGTTGTAGATGCCCTAAAATCGGGATGGGTTGCAAAAGGACCTAGAACTATAGAAATGGAAAAAAAATTTGCAGAATATACAGGAGCTAAGCATGCCATTGCTATGAACTCAGCTACAGCAGCATTACACATAGCTTTAGTAGCTAATGGAGTGGGACCAGGAGATGAAATAATAACAACACCTATGACTTTTTCAGCTTCTGCAAATACTATAATACATACTGGTGCAACACCGGTTTTTGTGGATGTTGATCCAGTTACTTTCTGCATAGACCCAGATAAAATAGAAGAAAAAATGACAGAAAGAACTAAAGGTATAGTACCAGTTCATTATACAGGTCACGCTTGTGATATGGATAAAATATGGGAGATAGCAAAAAAACATAATTTATTTGTATCAGAGGATGCCGCGCATGCTGTAGATACTAAATATAAAGGAAAAAGAATTGGTGCAGAAGGACAATGTGCATCTTTTAGCTTTTATGCTACTAAAAACATTTGTACTGGAGAAGGCGGAATGCTTACAACTAATGATGATGAAATAGCAGAAAAAGCTAGAATATTATCAAGTCATGGTATGAGCAAAGCAGCATGGAACAGATATGGAAAAGGTGGTTCATGGAGATACGATATAGAATATCCAGGATACAAATATAATATGTTTGACATACAAGCAGCACTAGGATTAAGACAACTTGATAAAATAGATGATATGCAAAACAGAAGAATAGAAATTGCAAAGGCATACAATGATGCTTTTGGAGATATGAAGGAAATTACAATTCCAGTGACTAAAGATTACTGTGATCATGCATGGCATTTATATGTTATTGAATTAAACCTAGATGAATTAACTATTGATAGGGATAAATTTATAGAAGAACTAGCAGAAGAAAATATAGGAACAAGTGTACATTTCATACCTGTACATTTAATGTCTTATTATAAAAATGAATTTGGATATAAAGAAGGAGATTTCCCAGTGACAGAAAGTCACTTTAATAAAATTTTATCTTTGCCATTATATCCAAAAATGTCTGATGAAGATATAGAAGATGTAATATATGCAGTTAAGAGAATTGTAGATAAATATAAAAAATAATTCTTTAAAATGTCCCTTACATTTAGTAGGGGGCACTTTTAAACAAGGTATCTTTAGAAAAAATAATTGTTTTTTCTAAAAAACTAAGAGATTTTAAGTTATAAAGTTGGTGTTTAAATGAGTATTATGTCACAGGTAATATATTTTTTAATATGTACTTACATAGTAGTACTTCCACTAATTAGTGAAAGTATGGGAAGATTTAGCAAAATTTCTGATGTAATATTAATATTAATATTACTACTTTATATTATTAACATGCTTTTATCTTCAGAAAATAGAAAAAAGCTTTGGGGAAATTTAAAAGATTTCTTTTCATCACTTTTAGGAATATCCATGGTATTGCTATCATTTATTATGATATTGTCTATTTCTTATGCTACAGAAAAAGGGCTATCAATTATGGAGACTTTTAGATTTATAACTTATATTGGTCTTATATTTATAATAAAATATGAGGCTAATAGTAAAGAGAGAATTAGAACCATAATTAGATGTTTTTTGTTCACCACAACTTTACTTTGTATTTTTGGAGTAATTCAATACTTCACTGGAGTAGGATTAAATGAGAAATTTACAGGTTTAGAAACTAGCGGTACAGTAGTAAGAATTACCTCTACTATGCAAAATCCTAATGGATTTGGAGCATATTTAGTATTAGCTTTTTTCCCTATTATGATGTTAAGTTTTAGTACAAAAAATAATAGGCTTAGAGGATTTTATATAATTCTATCTTTACTTGTATTAATTAATTTATTGCTTACCGCCTCTAGAAACTCAATTATAGGCCTTGTAATTGGATTTGTAGTTTTAGGAATTTTGTATAGCTATAAATTTTTATTCTTATTTTTACTTGGAATACCTATATTTTTATTTGATAAATCTCTTTTATCAAGGTTTACAAATATTACAGAAGAAATCCTTAATGGACCTAGGGTGAAGCTATGGCAAATTGCGAGAATGATGATAAAAGAACATCCTATATTAGGAGTAGGAAATGGGAACTATGTATCATTATATGATGAATATGTTAAAAAATATCCCCAATATAAATATCCTGACTACCATAGATTTAGTAGTCACAACTCTTATTTAAAAGTACAAAGTGAGCTTGGTATATTTGGTATAGCACTATTTATATCTACATTAGTAGCTTCAATTAGAACTATAATAGGAGTGTATAAGAAATCAAAAGATAAGTATTATAAATTTTTTTATATGGGATTTATGGCATCAGCCATAGGATTTTTACTTATGAATATGCTTGATAATTTATTTTTTTCACCACAAACAACAACTTATTTTTGGGTATTTATAGGATTAGGAGAGGCTATATTATTGCAGTTTAGAAAGCATAAAGTATCTTAATAATTAAAGGTTAGGCATGTAAAATAACTATTCGAAATATAGAATAAATGTTTTGCTAATAGTGAGGAGATTAGTGAAATATATAACCACAGTATGAGCAAAATATGTAAATATAGAGAGTAGTTACTTATTTATTAATGCCTTATTAAATGGAGGAAATGTTAATGCATAATAATGACATTAGAATAGATGTTTATAGTGAGATTAAAGGTAGATCTATACAATTTGCAATTAAGAGATTAATGGATATAATATTCTCTTTAATAGGTATAATTATTTTATCTCCAATATTCTTGATACTTATTATATGGATCAAACTTGATTCTAAAGGACCAGCATTTTTTAAGCAAGTTAGAGTTGGAAAAGATGGAAAGAACTTCACAATATATAAATTTAGAACTATGGTGGTTTCAGCAGAAGCTAAAAGAGAATTAGAAATTGATCCAAGCAATATGGATAATTTTGTATTTCAAAGCAGATCAGATAATAGAGTGACTAAAGCAGGGGCTTTTTTACGAAAAACTAGCTTAGACGAAATACCACAATTGTTCAATGTTTTATTTGGACATATGAGCTTAATAGGTCCTAGGCCAGAAATACCTGATGTAGTTAAATATTACCCGGAAAATTATTATCAAAGACTTTTGGTACTGCCTGGAATAACAGGATTAGCGCAGGTAAATGGAAGAGGAGAAATTGAACTTGGAAAAACTATATATTATGATTTAACATATATAAAAAACTTTTCATTATGGTTAGATATAAAAATACTTTTTCAAACAGTGGTAAAGGTATTTAAGAGTGAGGGAGCTTTTTAATTGGAGGATCTAATGGGTATAGAATTATTAAATTACACTATATTTTCGGGATCTAAAAAAGAACTAATTGATTATGTAGTGCAAAAAGATAAAGTAAATATTATTTCTGGTAATCCAGAAATATTGAATTTGGGACTAACAAATGAAACTTTATTTAGAAGTTTTACTGATAATAATTCTGTAATTATACCAGATGGTATAGGTACAGTAATAGCTTCTAAACTGGTTAAAACTCCTGTAAGGGAAAAAATAGCTGGCATTGAAGTTATGGAAGAATTAATTAAGCATTGTGAGGCTCAGGAAAAGCCAGAATATCTTTTAGGAACTTCACAAGAAAATTTAGATGGATGTATAAATAAATTAAAAATAAAATATCCTAAAATAAACATTGTAGGTAGCCATAATGGATATTTTGATATGAGTAATTGTGATCATATTGTAGAGGATATTAAAAATAAAAATCCTTATGCATTATTTATAGCTATGGGCGCTCCTAGGCAAGAAAATTTTATAATAAGATATATGGAAGAACTTCTNNCATTTATGGGTGTAGGAGGCAGTTTTGACGTTATTTCAGGTAAAGTCAACAGAGCCCCTAAGTGGATGATAAATTTAGGCCTTGAATGGCTTCATAGGACAATAAAAGAGCCTTCAAGGGTTAAGAGATTAGGTGAAATACCTAAATTCCTTTATAGAGTAAATAAGGCAGCTGAAAGGGAATAATAGATTAAAGATGTTAG
>NZ_DKLM01000089.1:7347-7609 GCF_002455975.1 Clostridium sp. UBA6640 | reverse complement strand
AGTGAATTTAATGGATAATAAAATTATATATATATATATACCCATTTGTATAATACTTATTATACAAGGAACATGGGTTTTTAGAGATGCAAGAAAAAGAGGAAATAAATATTACTGGCTTTGGGGGCTGTTATGCTCTATTAATATTCCAACGAATTTGATACTTTATTTAATAGCAAGAAAGATAATTGAAAAGAAGAAAATAAATTCATAAATATAATTTGAAAATATAGATATAATTTCAAATAAATATATTTTGATG